>JAYUVR010000322.1:0-18317 GCA_043753955.1 Archangium sp.
GCCGCTCCCCCGAAGGAGGCGGCTTGACGGCCTCGACGAACGTGGTGAATCAGGCTTCTGTGACAGTGATTTTGTTGACCTTCACCGGAGTCACCGGGCGATCATCTTCAGTCGGCGTGGCTTCGATTTTTTTCACCACGTCTTGACCTGAAGTCACCTTGCCAAACACCGGGTGCCGCGAAGCGCCGGGTGAGAACCAATCGAGGAAACTGTTGTGTATCGTGTTGATGAAGAACTGACTCCCGCCTGAATTGGGTCTCCCGGTGTTGGCCATCGAGAGCGTCATCGGCTCATTCGACAGCTTCGCGGTGAACTCGTCTTTAATGTCGCCTGTCGGAGGCCCACCCGTGCCCGCCCTCGAACTCATGGGGTCTTTTGAGTAGGGGCAGCCGAACTGAATCATGAAGTTGTTGATGACCCGGTGAAAATGGAGCCCGTCGTAAAAGCCGCTCTTCGCCAGAGAAATGAAGTTGCCAGCAGTCGTCGGCATTTGGTCGGCAAAGAGCTCGACAGTGAAGTTACCTAAAGAAGTTTCGAACGTCGCAGTAGGGTTGGACATAGCGCCGAAATGTAGGCAGAGGGCGCGCTCGACGCAGAGAACTTTTTAACGGAGAGGGAGACTTTTTTATGATGTCGATGGTGCTCAGCTTGGTGGTGGTGACTTCGAGTGGCGGGCTTCTTTCTGAGCGCATTCCCGTCGCAGGCATGCTGGTGGGAGCGGCGGAACTTTCAGAAGCGCCATTGGTTCCGGTAGCTACGGTCGAAAACATGTCGTTGTCCGAACTGACAGCAGAACGCGCTCGATTGGTTGAACTGCGACCTGGCCTGGGTTTGGGCATTACCCTCACTTCGATAGGAGGCGTGGTGTTTCTTATTGGGCTCGGCACCGCGGTCACCTATCTAGTGGCAGGCTTAATTATCATGGGAACCGCAGTGCCCTTGCTTGTCATTGGGCCCATTTTGCTGGCTCGCGCGATACGAGAACGAAAAGAAATTCAGTCACAGATTAAAGCCATCGATAGGCGTCTTTCCAATAACAAGACAGCACCTTCAATGTCGCCTGATGAAGTGCCTCCTCCGCCACCGGTGAGGCCACCTGATGCGAGCTTGTTTCCTACCGTCGATGCGCAGTTCGTGCTCGCTCGCTTCTAGATTTTTCTACAAATGCCATTGAGTGGAGGAGGTTCTTTTTAAGGAAACCTCCTCCACTCTCGATACTCAAAAGAGACCAATTAGCGAGCGGCAGCGCGCTTCGGAGCAGTGACGTGCTTCACCACTTGGTCGATATCGCGCCGCCATGAAGCTTCATCAGTGAGAGAGCCATTGAGTATCGTGCTGGCGGCGCGAGTCAGGCCTGCCATCGCCACTGCCTCTTGGAGTTCTTCCTCGGTGGCGCCATTGCTCCGGGCCATCGCGGAATACTCTTTTACACAGTTGAGACTGGGCAGTTGGGACACGACCGCGAGCGAAAGCAGCGCCTTGTCTTTCACTGACATCGCGCCCGAAGCGTTGAGCGGTACGGCCTTCATCTGTTGCCACAGCGACATCAATGCAGAACTCGGGTAGCGCTTGAGAAACTCAGGTGTGCTTCCGAATACTTTCTCGATTTCCTTCCAAATCGGGTCTCCAGACGTGGCAGCTTCCTTTGATGAGCCACTTTGCCCGTTGCTCAATGCTGACACCTCACGAGCAATGGCAGCGGTAGCAACGGCTTCTTTGATTTCGCGTTCTGAGGCACCATTCACTTTCGCAAACGCGGAATGCGCGTAGACACAGTATCGACAGGGGACTTGGGCAGCGACGCCAAGGCCAATCAATTCTTTGGTCTTGCCGCTCAAGACTGTATTGGGATTGAGCTGGAGTGATTTCAGCTGTTCCCAAAACGGAGCTACATTTTCGTCGGGCATGTCGCGTACCATCGACAGCGTCACCCCGAGGGTCTGTTTCATATCGCTTAAGGCAGCAGCGGCTTCAGGAGTTCTCCCTTGAGCTCCAGCGAAAAGAGGAAAAAAAGCAACAACAAGACACATCGACACCGTACGTTTCAGTTCCATGGGAATGAGCCTCCTTTCAAGGCTTCACTCTCAAGGCGTGACAAGAATCAGTACAAAGTGTTCCGACGGTAACATTCCGAAATACTTTAGGAATCAAGTGACTCCCTCTGACACACACCATCAGTTGCTCGGGCGAACTGCAGAGCTGCATGAGCTGGCCATTGGCCTTGAGCGAGTCGCATCAGGGCAAGGGTGCGCGTACGCGCTTGTAGGTGAACCCGGCATTGGCAAAACGCAACTCGCGACAGCGATCGCCACCCAAGCGACCGCTTCGGGCTTCGCGGTGCATTGGGGGCGAGCGTGGGAAACCGGAGGCGCGCCGGCCTATTGGCCCTGGCGACAAGTATTGGAATCAATGCAGCCACAGTTGGCGAGCCGCGCTCCAGAAGGCCCCTTGGCATTACTCTGGGGTCATCAACGCGCTGGCGATTTTTCCACCAGCGACCCCGCTCAGGCACGTTTCGAATTGTTCGATGCGGTGGTTCGGGTGTTGCGTGAACAGGGCCAACGTCAGCCAACGCTGTGCGTGCTTGACGACTTACATGCCGCTGACATCGCTTCTCTTGAATTGACCATCTTTGCCGCCGGAGCGCTCAACTCCAGCCGCATTGCTTGCGTACTGACTTGTAGAGAGAGTGAACCGCAAGACAATGCAGCTCGAGACGCGCTCACTCGATTGTTGCGGCGAGCGACCAAACTGACGCTTCGTCGGCTCTCTTTTGATGAGACTGCAACATTGGTGCGTCGCTCTCTGCCTGAGGCCAATACAGACATGGTCGAGACGCTGTTTCGTGCGACTTCAGGCAACCCCCTTTTTCTCGCAGAAACAGTGCGGGAATTGGCTGCCGGCCATGCATGGGACCTCGCCAAACACCATCAGTTGCCCGTTGCGCAAGGCGTGGCGTTGGTCGTACGCGACAAGCTGGTGCGACTTGAATCTGCTGAACGCGAAGCCCTTGAGGCTGGCGCTGTCATCGGTCGCGAAGTTCCAGTGGAGCTGTTGGCTTCAGTGCTGGCGGAACCATTGTCGAAGGTCAAAGTGTTGGTGCAGCGATTGGTATCTATTGGCCTCTGGATTCAGCGCGGAGCCGACCACTGGCTCTTCAGCCATGCATTGGTGCGCGATGCTCTTGAACAAGAACTTACGCCCGCGCGACGAGCAGAATTGCACTTAAAAGTCGCCCAAGTGCTCGATGAGCGCGTCAAGGCCGGTCATCACGAATGGTCGCTTGCCCGTGCGCATCACGCACTTGAAGCACCAAAGACGCCCGAGCTTGTCGTTCAATGGGTCATCGCCGCGGCGCAGCAGGCTCGCGCTCAGCGCGCCTACGAGGAAGGGGTGGCTTTGCTCGAACGCGCCCGGCGTGAGCTTTCGATGACAGACGAGCAACGAATCGAACTGCTGCTCGTTCTCGGTTGGGCTTATGGCGACCTCGGTGAGGCTTCGACACTTCAAAGCACTTTTGACGAAGCCCTTGTGCTCGCTCGAAAGATCAAGAGCTCCCCGCTCTTGGCTCGTGCGGTGCTGGGCAAAGGTTCGCAGTATCTGCTCGGCTCGATACGAGTTGATCTCATCAATTCTATCAACGAAGCGCTCTCGCAATTGTCTGAAAATGAAGTGACGCTGCGTGCCCGGTTGTTAGCGCGAAAAGCTTCAGCGATGATGCCAGCCGCAATGCCTGACGAGCCGTTGGCGCTCGCGCGTCAAGCTCTCAAAACAATCACGGGCTCGAAAGACACCCCCGCGGTGCTCGATGTGGCTGTGGCCGCAGGCTCGGCCTTGGGTGATTTCGCAGTTCCGCAAGAGCGCATCGAAGTGAATAACCAATTGGTTCGGCTCGCTCGCGAACAGGGTGACCGGGTGCTCGAGCTGCGCGGTCTTTCGCGCTTAGTGACCGACCATTTTGAAGCGGGTGACGTCGCAGGTGCTGACGCCTTTTTGCTCGAACGCGATGCGCTGGCAACCTCATTAGGGCATGCCCGTTTTCGGTGGATGACGCCTGTTTTTCGCTCGATGCGCGCGATGCTCGAAGGCCGTTTTGACGTGTGTGACCAGGCCTTCGTTGAAGCGCAGCAATTGGCTTTAGCCGCGAGCGACGACAATGCTCTGCGCTGTGTCGCAGTCCATCGGGCTTGGGTACTGCTGCTGCAAGACCGCATGGGCGACGTGCGAGCGCATGAACCCGACCTGCTGCGGCGACTTCAGGGCGTTATTGCGCCCTTTTCTGAAATACTGCGCGCGCAGATTTTAGCGAGGTCTGGCTTTCTCGCTCCCGCGGCACTGCAGCTGCGACGTGCCACTGGGGAACATTTACATCACCTGTATTCCAACAACATGTTGGCAGTGGTGGCTGAGACCGCGGCGCTGGTTAAAGACATCGAGATTGCGCAACTGACTCAGCGCGCGCTGCAACCGCACATCGAGTCGAACGCTACGGTGGGCCTCTTCGGCCTCGCATGTGGAGTGCCCGTGCGTGCATTGTTGGGTTTGCTCTCGCATACACTTGGCGCTGTTGATGAAGCGCGTGAGCACTTTGAATTGGCGCTCGAGCGCACAGACATGATGGGAGCTCGCGCGCACGAAGTGTGGGTGCGCCTTTGGTACGGTGAAGCTCTGATGGGTCAGCCCCCTGAACGTGCGGCTGCCCGCGAAATCTTAGAACGATGTGCCGCGCTTGCTCGGCAACTGCACATGCCTGGGGTGGCCGAGCGGGCAGAACTTGCAACAAGCCAAGCACCAATCATTGCCAAGCGAATGTCTGCTGTGTCTTCGAGTTTCCCCCGATTCACGCTGACGCCTCATCAGTCGGGATGGAAACTCGATCGCGAGGGCGTTGCATTGATGCTCAAAGACTCACGCGGGTTGGGCATGCTGGCGCGCCTTTTAGAACGGCCAGGACAAGAGCTGCATTGTCTTGAGCTCGTCTCAGAGTCGAGTGATGAAGGAAGAGCCCTTGATTCAGATGCGGGTGAAGTACTGGATGAGAAGGCAAAGAGTGCCTACCGGCGGCGCATTGAACAACTCTCTGTGCGCATTGAAGACAGCGAAGAACGCGGTGATGCCGCCGGGGCCGAAGGTGCACGTTCAGAACTTGAGACGTTGAGTCGAGAGCTTTCTCGCGCGGTCGGCTTGGGAGGTCGGTCGCGTCGCATAGGTTCAAGGGCCGAGCGAGCGCGAGTCACCGCGCAACGGCGTTTGCGAGAGGCCATCAAACGTATTGGTGAACTCGATGCCGAGGTGAGTCAGCATTTAGAACGCACAATTCGCACCGGTACTTTCTGCGCGTACGAGCCCAACAGGAGAGTGCGTTAGCCGCATTGCCGAACGCGCGCGAGGTAGTACCGAGTCTTTGCTCCGGAAAAACCTCATGACAAAAGACTGTCAAACAGAGAGCGTTATTGGGAAATGAGACGCATTATTTCTCGTTCGTGCGGAGCCAAAACGAGCACTGAAGAATGATGCACTTGGCCACCGGTTTTTCAGGTGATGCCCGCATGGGCGGTGATGCCTCCATCGATGGAAATCGCGGCCCCATTCACGTAGCTGCCTTCCGGACCAATCAGATGGGCGACCATCGCGGCAATTTCCTCGGGCCGCGCTACTCGCTGAATGGGGCTCTTCGCGAGCACCCGCTCGAGGTAGCGGTCGACTTTGTCAGACTGAATTCCCAGCTGCGTATCGACGTAACCGGGACAGATGGCGTTGCAGGTAATGCCGTGAGCACCCCACTCAGCCGCAATGCTGCGCGTGTAACCCATCATGCCGTGCTTGCTCGCCGCGTAAGTGGAAGACCGGGTCGCGCCGAGCAGCCCTTGAATAGAAGAGATGTTTACGATTCTGCCGTACCCGGCCGCCTTCATCTTCGGGAGCAGCGCGCGGCAAAAGAGAAAGACCGAGCGGAGGTTGGTATTGATAATCCAATCCCACTCCTCATCAGACACTTCATCGACCTGGTGAAAAGGGCCTCCTACACCAGCGTTGTTGACGACCACGAGTGGCGTGGCCCACCGCGTTTCAATCTGAGCGATGGCCGATTCCACTTCAGCGCGCTTGCTCACATCACAGCGAATGCCGAATGCCTGGCCACCGGTGCGAACGATTTCGTCGGCGACCGCAGACGCTTCAGACTCGAGAATATCGAGCACGGCCACCTTCAAACCGCGCAGTGCCAGCACGCGAGCGGTTGCTGCTCCGATACCGCGCGCACCCCCCGTGACGATGGCGGCCTCGCTCATAAAAGCCCTTTTGGTGGAACGATTCGAACCTCGTCGATGCGAACGTGGAGCGGACGGCGGGCGATGTCGAGCACACTCTGGGCGACGTCGTCAGGTGAAAGCATATCGGCCGGGTCAAAGCCGAAACGGGCGTTAGTCATTTCGGTACGCACCGCACCCGGGTGAATCACCGAAACGCGCACGCTCGCAGCCTTGCCTTCCTCGTTGAGTATGTGTGAGAGCGCATGGAGCCCGAATTTTGATGCGCCGTAAGCCCCATTTTCAGCGATGGGCGTGTACCCCGCGATAGAGCCGATGTTGATGATTCGACCGCCACCTTGGGTAGTCATCATTCGAAAGGCCTCACGGGCACAGAGAAAAGCGCCGGTGAGGTTGGTGCGCAGAATGCCTTCCCACTCTTCGAGTGAGGTCTCGATCACGGGCTTAAAAGCGGCGATGCCAGCGTTGTTGACCAAAATATTCAACCGGCCGCTGAGCTGCTGCACCGAGCGGAAGAGAGCCATCACGCTTTGCTCACTGTCAACGTTAAGTGAAGTGGTTTGCACTTCACCCGCTTCGGGAGCTCGCGTGGCGGGTTCCCAGGAACGAGAAGTGGCCCAGACGCGAGCCCCCTCGGCAGCCAGATGTCTGGCGATGGCTTTGCCTAAACCGCGGCTTGCTCCAGTGACCAGCGCCACTTGATTCGTCAGGGAAGGTGACACTGAGTGCGGTTTAACAGCGCATACACAAGGGGTGGGAAAAAAAGTTGTGTGTCAGTTCAGACAGCCGTTCATCGATGCTCGCCAGAAATACGGAGGTAGGTTGGTTGTGCGCATTGTCTGAGTGGACTCAGACAAAATAGATATCGGCAGCAACTCACGTTTTGATGATTTGGTAATGTACTTGTTGACGATGGCGCGCTGCTTGTTGGCCGCTGCGAGTGCGTTGATGTCGGCGTTCATTTTATTCCATACATGAGGTCGGGTTCAGACCCAGAATATTTGTTTTGTACTCTCTTTACGTTTTGATGAAGGCTTTCAGCTGCGACGGGTTGTCGCCAGCATCAGGGGGTGGCCAGCCTTCCTTCCAGCTGAGAAAAGAACAGGCAATCGTGTAAGTCTTGAGTCTCGTGAGGAGCAAAAGGCTCGGGGCATATGGGCATTCCCGCGCTTGGCTCAGGCGCAGAAACGGAGAAAGATGTCCAATTTAATATCCATTTACACCCGATTATATTAAATCAGGTGTAAATGGGTGTTGAAATGAGTTCATATTTTAACCATTTGAGTTTACTGAATATTTCAGCGGCAATGGTTCAGCATATTGCCGAATTGGAGGCATTTAAGGGGAAGTGGCAGGCGCTTGAAGGCTTGGCGCCTGACCGACTGAAGGGGTTAAAGCGGGTCGCCACCATTGAGTCCATCGGCTCGTCGACCCGCATAGAAGGCGCACAGCTTTCCGATGCTCAGGTTGAGACGCTGCTGTCGTCCTTGTCGATAGACTCCTTTCGCTCGCGCGATGAAGAAGATGTAGCGGGCTACGCGCGAGTGATGGACTTGGTATTCGAATCGTGGCGAGAGCTCTCGCTGAGCGAAGGCCATCTCAAGCAGCTTCATCGCGAACTGCTCCACTTTTCGGTAAAGGATGAGCGCCACCGAGGTGAGTGGAAGACAGTATCGAATCACCTTGAGGCGTTCGACCCCGACGGCAAGAGTCTTGGTATCGTTTTTGACACGGTGAGTCCCTTCGATACTCCGCGCGAAATGGAGGAGCTCGTTGGGGAAATCAACGCGGAACTGGCGACAAATCAACATCACCCGTTGTTAATAATTGGGATTTTTGTGGTGAGATTTTTGGCGATTCACCCGTTTCAGGACGGCAACGGGCGCCTTTCTCGGGCACTCACCACATTGCTGCTGATGCGAAGCGGCTATAGTTTCGTGCCGTACGCATCGTTCGAACGCGTCATCGAAGAGAACAAAGAGCAGTACTACCGTGCGCTCCGGCGAGCTCAGACCGACCCCTCGCGGTTAGCCGATTGGCTTACATTTTTTTTGAAGTGTTTGGTCGCACAAAAAGACGTGCTCGCTGTGCGTATCGAGCGGGAACGCATGTTGACTTCGTTGTCTTCGCTGGAAGAGAAGGTGTTGAGGTTCGCTCGGGAACGGGGGCGGCTTTCGGTTTCTGAAGCGACCACGCTGACAAAGGCGAATCGCAACACCCTCAAACTGGCCTTCAGAAAGCTGGTCGAGAATGGCCATCTGCGATTGGTGGGAGCTGGCCGCGGTGCGCGCTATGAGACCGCACGGTAGACGATTGTCTGTAATTCGGCGTCAAGCCACTCACAACGGTGAGCGCCGAGCATCGTGGCCAAGAAGCCAATCGCGCGCTTGCTCAGCACGCGTAGAAGCAACCTTTGTTGCTTCGAGAATTGGCAAACAATCGCGCACGGTGCTGACCGCGTCTTCCCGGTCACGGCCAGTTTCCCAAGTGGCAAATGCTTGCAAAACTTTGAAATCGGCAACCACCTCAGGAGCAAGCTGATGCTTCTGCGCCAAATCGACCGCAGCGTGAAGCGAGGTGAGTGCCTCGTGTGTGCGACCTAACTTGAGCTGCGCTTCCCCTAGACCGCCTAAGCTGTAAGCCAGCACCGGGTAGTCCTTTCCTCCGATGGTTTCGTCGAGCCGTTTCGCCTCTTGGTACAATGCAAATGCTTCGTTCCATCGGCCCAGTTCGCCTTTACAGGCAGCAACGCTGGTCAGCGACATTGAAATGTCAGGGTGGCTTTTACCCAAAACATTTCGGCGTGCATCAAGAACCTCGAGATGCTGCTCCAGCGCCCCCGGGTATTGTTTGAGATAATATAGAACATTTGCAAGATTGAACTTCAGCGTGAGCACGTCGAAATGCGACGGACTCTGGAGCCCCAATCGAATATCAAGCGCCCGGCGATACAATGTTTCTGCTGCTGCGAATTCACCCAGCCCCATGTGCGCGTTCGCTTCGTTGCACAAAGCGATGGCGCTCTTGAGATTGTTGGGGCCGAGCACGGAATCGAAAATCTCTCGCGCTTGCCGAGAACGTTCTATTTCCAGCCCGTAGCGGCCGCGGTCGTGGTCGGCATAACTGAGTATCACCAGTGCTCGCGCATACTCAGTGTCTTTCTCGCCCACGAGGTCCCGAGCCAGTTCGAGGGCTCGATTGGCAAGACTTTCAGTCCGGTCCAGTTGTCCTCGCTGAGCCTCGTTGCTTGCCTGCGCGGTCAGTAGGGAAAGAACTCGCAACGTCTCGGTTCCAGTCGATTGTTCGGAAAGCGCAATCGCTTCCTCAATATGTCTTGCGACCTCAGAAAGGTTACCGATGCCTCGCTCGACTTCGGAACTCCCAGTCAAAAGCGAAATGCGCTCAGAAACAGGTGAACCCATCCGTTCAACGACGGCAGCCGCGTGCCTTAACCAACGCACGGCATCTCGGGGCGTACTCTCTTGAATGACGTCGAGTATGGCGAGAGAAACAGCTGCCCGAACGAGTACCGAAAGATGGCCAGAGGCTTCGGCTTTCCAAACCGCTTCGGTCAGGTGCTCCTTCGACGAGGCAAGCTTGTCCATCAGCCGTTCGTTTTCCCCCAGTTCATACAATACCTCTGCGGCCAAAGGGCCGTACTCGGGCGTGATGGGCGAATCAAGAAACGGGCGGACGAGTTCGAGGGCGCGCTCGTGTTGCGAAAAGCTGCGAAGCACCCGCGCCTTGGCAATGCTTTCACGCCGTTCAGCGATGGTCTTTCGTGCCTCAAGAGAAGCGGGAGGAACGAATGGCGCGCGCAGAAGCGTCAGGTCGCTGCAATCATCATTCGATGGAAGCGAATACAACGCGGGAATGACACGCTCAGACGTGTACGACTCGGACGAAGTCACTTCGTGAATGAAGGCGCGCAGTGCGCTCGCTCGCACGTCGAGGCACGCCATGCGGAGCTCAAGTGTCTCTTCTGTTTGATGACGATGAACTCTGGTTGCTTCACAGGCCTCTTGGTGACTGTGCTGCCATGCAGCAATATATTGGGTCACGTTTTCTTCGACTGTTTTCCATGCTCTCAGACCCAAGCGAGAATCGGGCGAAGCGGCCGCAGCTCTGGCGCGCTGGATCGTGTCGATATTCCAAACGCTCGAGAGTGCAGTTTCGTGCGCCTTGCACGGCGCAGGTTTCGCAACAGAAAACATTCCGAGAGCAGCACAGAGTGCAGCACTCACAATCGCAATACCCGCGCGCAGGTATCGTCGCCGCCTCCCCAGGGCATGCTCGAGTTTTTGACACAGTTCAGTCATCGAAGCCCAACGACGACGAGGGTCTTTAGACAGACCTCTCAGCACTATGGAACGAACTGAGGCCGGAATTTGTCGCGCAAACGAACCTGTTTCGCTCAGCCCTTGAAGAACTTGGTCCGCTATTGCTGCAGCCGTGTGACCCTGAAAAAGCCGGTCACCGACGAGGCACTCACACAAAGCAACACAAAAGGCATACTGGTCACTTTCGGGACTACTTGGCGCACCCGAATATTGCTCGGGCGATAAATAGGACAAAGTTCCTTGCACGTTTGCGGGGAATACTTGGTTGGGGTTGAGTTCTTGCCAAATGGAATTGTTTCGCACCAGACCAAAATCTGACACGCAAACTCTGCCTGTTTTGCTCACGAGTACGTTAGATGGTTTGAAATCACCGTGCGTCAGATTTGACGCATGCGCTGCGGCAAGGCCTCTGCCCGCATCGATGAAGGTTCGAATGATTTCATCGGGGCGTCGATGTTCAGTCATCCAATCGGCCAACGTCACGCCGTCGATGAGTTCCATCACCAAGAACAAACAATCATTGGCTTCGCCTACCTCGAATACGGGAACGACATTGGGGTGAGAAAGTCGCGCCAATGCTTTGGCCTCGACCAACAACATTTCGCTATTGGTAGCCCAATTCGAGTGCAGCAATTTCAAGGCGACCGAACGCTCGAGCACGGGGTCGAATGCGGCATAGACGATTCCCATGCCTCCGCGCCCGAGTGAACGCGCAATGAGGTATCGCCCCAGGTTTTGCCCGGGTTGCAATGCTTCACCCGAGAGCAGTCCTGTAGGGTGGGGTGCCGAGGCACCTAACAGTTGACCCACCACATTTGCGCATTTTGAGCATTCAGCCAGATGCGGTACGAAACGGCTGCGCTGTTCGGGAGACAGTTCTCCGTTGGCGAGATCTTCCAGTTCCAGGTCACCCAAACAACCATTGTCTACTAACTCAGTTGTCACAGCAGCTCCGCTAGCGGATGTGGAGCGCGGCTGTCAAATTTAGCCCCCTTATTGTCAATGACAATCAAAACGCTGAGGTGGTTTTGACTCGGCTTGTGATTCAGGCAATATCGACGGCGACCTTTTCACTTCTCAAAATGAGCATCGCATGACGCTGTTTCACATCACTTCGGCCACAGCGTGGTGGGCAGCCAGAGCGACCGGTGAGTACCGCGCCCAGTCGCTCGAGACCGATGGGTTCATTCATCTCTCTGATGGGCGACAGTGGCTCGTCACCGCGCAGCGGTTTTTCAAAGGCCAAACGGGGTTGGTGTTACTTGAAATCGCGAGCGAAAAGTTGGCCGCCGAAGTGCAGCACGAGGCAGCCGATGGCGAAGTGTTTCCTCATCTGTATGGGCCACTCAATCTCGATGCCGTGGTCGCGGCGCACGACTTGCCCGTCTGCGATACTGGCGAAATCGGAATGCCCGAAGCCCTCAAGCTACGACGGATCTAAGATTAGTTTTCGCGGGGTGAAACCTGTGTGAGGTTGAAACGGTGGCAAGAAGCGGAAGCCATTCTCGTTCGTGCGCAATAACGGCGTGAACGGTGAAATCGCGATTGCGATCGACTTCGCGTTGGCGCAAGCGCAGTACGAATTGGGTGCACATCGACCTGCGGCCTTGGCTTCCATCAGAGCCAGTGCAGAAGCGGTAAAGGCATTCAAAACGTTCGGAGACCCCGAACTACCGAGGCGTATTGCGAGCTGGCTCTCTGCGCATCGGAAGTGAGGCGACCAATGTCTGGTTTGACTGACGTATATGAAAAGAGCAGGGCTTTACCCAGAACCCGAACAGGAAGGTTCATGAAGAATATTATGCTTACGAAACATTATGTTCTCAAGACATCATCATGAGATGCGCGTGAGCGAGGTGGACTGCTGGCTGGAAATGGAGTGAGCGCGAACCGGTCCGTCCCACTCAGTGCAATATTCCCGAAACCATCGAACGAACCAGTAGGTTGCTTCGGGTGTCCAGCCCTTTACCCAGACATTCGCGTGTTGTCGTCATCGGAGGAGGCGTCATCGGTTCATCGGTGGCCTACCACTTGGCTCACCTGGGCTGGAAAGACGTGGTGCTGCTCGAACGAGACAAACTCACTTCAGGTACCACCTGGCATGCAGCGGGCTTGATGGTGACTTTTGGTTCTACTTCAGAAACATCGACAGAACTTCGAAAGTACACCCGTCAACTCTACGCCCGCCTCGAAGCCGAGACAGGGCAATCGACGGGTCTCAAACAGGTTGGCTTTATTGAAGTGGCCGCTGATCGAGACCGATTAGAAGAATACCGGCGAGTGTCTGCCTTTAATCGCTGGTGTGGAATTGATGTGCAGGAAATTTCTCCTACTCAAGTCAAAGAGCTCTTCCCCTTTGCCAAAACAGACGACCTGCTTGCTGGCTTCTACGTCAAAGAAGACGGGCGAGCTGACCCAGTCGACGTCACCATGGCCTTAGCGAAGGGCGCCCGGATGCAAGGAGCGACCATTCTCGAAGGTGTTCCCGCTCTCAGTATATTGACCAAACACGGAGCCGTTGCAGGGGTACGCACTCCATTGGGAACCATTGAGTGTGAATACGTCGTCAATTGCGCAGGCATTTGGGCCCGACAGTTGGGAGCAAAAAATGGAGTCAACATTCCGCTCCAATCGGCTGAGCACTACTATCTGATTACCGAAAAAATCTCTGGGCTCGAGCGGCACTGGCCTGTGCTGGAAGACCCAGGTTCCTACGGTTACTACCGCGAAGAAGGTGGGGGCCTGATGGTGGGGCTGTTTGAACCGGTCTGCGCGCCTTGGAAAGTGAACGGAGTTCCAGAAGATTTCAGTTTCGGCGAAATTCCACCTGATTGGGAACGAATATCTCCCTATCTGCAAAAGGCAATGGCCCGAGTTCCCGTTTCGCAAAACGTAGGCATCAAGAAACTCTTTTGTGGGCCTGAAAGTTTCACCCCCGATTTACGCCCGGTGGTGGGTGAGGCTCCGGAAATCAAAAATTACTTCGTCGCAGCAGGGCTCAATTCAATCGGCATTTTGACGGGCGGTGGTTTGGGTCGAGTGTTGGCCCATTGGGTCATCAACGGAAGGCCCGATGTCGATGTGACAGGTATGAATATTGACAGGCTGCATGTCTATCAATCAAACCCCGAGTACCGTCGCACGCGAACGGTTGAATCATTGGGCATGGTGTATCAATGTCACTACCCCACGCGCTCGATGAGCACCGCGCGCGATGTCAAACGGTCTGCACTTCATGAGCGATTGGTTAAACAAGGCGCTTTTTTTAGAGATGTGAGCGGTTGGGAAGGCGCTGATTGGTATGCAGGGTTAGGCCAAGTTCCACAGCCAGGCATACTGTCTTGGGGGAGACCAGACTGGTTTAAACACTGGGAAGCCGAACATCGAGCTGCGCGCGAAGGCGTCATCTTGATGGACATGTCTTTCATGTCGAAATTTCGCATCGAAGGGCGCGATGCGGGCCGGTTGCTCAATCAACTTTCAGCCAACGAAGTCGACGGTGAATCAGGTCGCATCACGTACACACAATGGCTCAATGAAGGAGGCACTCTGGAAGCCGACCTGACGGTGACCAAATTGTCCGATGGGCACTATTTCGTCGTCGCGTCAGATACCGCTCATCGCCATGTTGAAACGCGACTTCGGCGGGCCTTTCAAGACGCTCATGCTTTCTGTTCCGACGTCACTTCAGCCTTCGCGCAAATCAACATTCAGGGCCCACGCTCGAGAGAATTGATGCAGGCCTTGACGTCAGAAGACCTCAGCGACAAAGCGTTTCCATTTCGCACTGCCAAAGAAATTGATGTGGGTTTTGCGCGGGTACTCTGCGTGCGCATCACCTACTTGGGGGAGCTCGGTTTTGAGCTCTACATTCCCACTGAGCAGGCCGTACACGTGTATGACAGGGTACTGATTGCCGGAACGCCCCTGGGCCTCCGGCATGCGGGTCTCAAGGCCTTAAGTTCGCTGCGTATGGAAAAGGGGTACCGCGACTATGGGCATGACATCGACAACACCGATTCAGTGCTCGAAGCAGGCTTGGGTTTCGCGGTCGATTTCAAAAAATCTGGGGGGTTCATTGGCAAAGAAGCGGTGTTGGCGAAGAAGGCGCAAGGCCCGCTGAAGCGGCGGCTGGTGCAAATTCTTCTCAAAGAGTCTGAGCCAATGATGTTCCACGCAGAACCGGTGTGGCGAAGTGGAAAGCCGGTGGGGTGCATGCGCGCGGCGTCCTATGGCTTCACCTTAGGAGCAGCCGTAGGCCTCGCGATGGTTGAGGCCGATGAAGAAGTGAACCAGCGGTACCTTGACGAAGGCGTATGGGAAGTTGACATCGCAGGGCGTCGTTTCGCAGCGCTTGCGTCGATAAAGCCCCTCTACGACCCTGAAATGAAGAAGATAAGGTCTTAAGCTTTGGTCCGGGGGCGTTTACATCATGCAACTCGCGTTCGACTTAGATGCAGAAGTCGTCACCTTGATGAAGTCGAAAACAGTCGAGTTGCCCACGTACCCAGGTGTTGCTCTCAAATTGCAGCAGTTGATTAGCTCGGGGAATTTCGGGCTGGGTGAATTGGCCAAATTGGTTGAATCAGACCAATCGCTGGCGGCTGCGGTATTGCGCGCGGCAAATTCGGCTTTCTACGCAGCCTCTGCTCCCATCACCACATTGCAGCAGGCGATTTCGCGCGTGGGCGCCAATTCACTCAACAACATTGCCATCTCGGCCAGCCTGGGAGCGCAAGGTTCAAAAGACGGCCCCTTGTCTCTTTTGCGCAAAGAGAGTTGGCGACGCAGCCTCATCGGCGCCCTCTTGTGTCAAGAACTAGGGCCGAAACGGAATCTCGCTCGCGGTGAGGCTTCTCTGGCGGGCCTGTTGCACGACTTTGGTGAGACCATTGCCTATTCTTGTTTTGAACGCGTGCTGAAGGCACACCCTGAAGTGACACCCCAGAGCGCGGCGAGTTGGAAGGCTGAGGCTCAGCGCTACCACGTCGAATTGGGCATGGCGCTGGCAGTCCAATGGAAGTTGCCTGATTTTGTCTTGGAAGCGGTGATGCGGCATCACGACACCGATTTTGTGGGTTGCCAATTTCAACCGTTGGTTGAACTCGTGGCCACGACCGATACCGTTACCAATCGCCTCTTCGAATCGCCCACGCTTGAAGGTGTGAATCTGAACGAGGTACCTGGTCTCAAGCTCAATGAGACAGACCTTCTTCAGAATGTGATGCAAAAGGTGCCCGCATTTTTAGAGTCATTTGAAAATCCCAATGTGCCGCAGGCGACAGGCAAAGCTGCTCCCTCATTGGTCGAAATGCCTGAGTCAACGCTTACGCCAGATGCGAAAGTGGTCGATTTTCCCATGACGGTTGTCGCAGGCAGTATGCGGCTGCCTTACCGGGCAACCGCGATATCTGATTCAACGCTGCGCATATGGGGTGCGGCCCCGCAGTCTTTATGGCAATTGATATGTCTCGAATTGAAAGCAGGGCTGCATGTATCGGCGATGGTACAGCAATGTGTGTCGTCTTCTGGCGGCTGCACCATAGAACTCAGGCCTTTTGCGATGAATAAGACTGCCCAAGATGAATGGGCCCGGTTAGCAAAGAGCTGAGTCAAAACAGACAGCTGCGGCGTGGATATGCCGACTCATTGGAGTAGGCACACTCCACTGACCCACGCGTGACGACGGCAAGCTGGCCAGATGTCTCGTTCGGTCAGGTGGCCTCGGTCTGGCATCCCAAAGCCTTCCCCAGTTCCCAAGGTGCCTGCATGCGATTGATGACTCACTGCTTAGCGCTCAGTTTTTGTGCCTTCTCCTGTACCCAAGCAACCCCCGAATTTTCAAGCGGTGAGAGGCAAGTGTTGCCCGCAGGCAGCTCAAGACTCGAAATTGAATTGGTTGACGCACCCACGCAGCAAGTCAAAGAAATCAATGTCACCATCATGCGTGTGACGGCGCACTCAAATGAGGTGGGTTGGGTTGAAGTCTTCAGCGGCGGGCCGGTGACGGTCGACTTGCTTACGCTCAAATCGCAAGTCATGAAATTGGGTTTTCTTGATTTGCCCCCGGGGCGAATCAACCAAATACGTCTCTATTTGCAGGAAGGCGGAATACAAAATGTCGTGTTGCCCAATGGCGATGTTGCTCCGCTCAAAGTGCCCAGTGGGGTGCAGTCAGGCATCAAAATCAAAGGCCCATTTGAACTCAGCGTGTGTGATGCCACCACGGTGCAACTCGACTTTGATGGGCACAAGTCCATCTGGTACCACCCGACGGGTCAAGGCGGAGATTGGATTCTTCGGCCCGTCATTCACACCAAAAAAGTCTCGAAGCGCGTGAGCTCGTGCGAAGGCATCGATGCGGGTCGAGACAATGACAGCAATCCCCCAGGTCGCGGTCGTGGAAAATGTGGTCACGGCTCGCGCGACGCGGGGCCAGACGACGACTTGATGGAAGGGCCTGATTCGAATTGCAGCCGTGATAGCGAATGTCTGTCTGGAGCGTGTGGCGGTGGCGTCTGCGCGCCAGGAGCCCAAGGCACTCCTTGCAACATCGGCTCTGATTGCGCGAGCAACACCTGTAGTACCGATGGTACCTGTGCTGGCCCGGTTGAACCTACCTTGCCCACGGGCTCCGTGTGTCAGCTGAACACGCAATGCGTCTCTGGCATCTGTGAAGCAGGATTCTGCGCCCCAGCTCTTCAAGGACAACCGTGTACGTTGCCCACTGACTGTGCAGAGGCCTTCATTTGCGCCGCAGGAATGTGCGAGCCGCAAATCAACTAAATCAACCGGCGTGCTGCATGGCACTCACCGGTTTGAGCCTGGCCGCGATGAATGACGGAATCAGCGAAATCAGCGTGACGACCACGGTGATGAAGCCGATGGTGGTGAGCACCCACTTCACGGTGGGCAGCACCACCAAGGTGTCAGACAGCAGCACGAATTGAACGCCGATGGGCAACGCCAGGTGGGCCAGATTGAGGCCCACCGAAAGGGCAACGCCTAAGATGGCGCCTCCGACGGTAGCCAAGAGGCCCAGCAAAAAGCCTTCGGTGAGGAACATCAGCAAGACGGCTCTGCGCTGCATTCCAATAGCGCGCAGCGTGCCGATTTCTCGGGTGCGTTCACGAATGCTGATCCACATCACAATCATGATGCCTACGCCGATGACTTGAAGCAGCACGGCTCCGAGAAAGAATGAAAGCGCACTCATCAAATCAACCGTCCAGGCGACGAAACTCACTTCGTCATGCCAGTTGGTGAGGTCGAGCTTCTGGCCCACCCACGGCTCGCGCGAGACATTTTCGAATTTAAAAAAGAAGACGCGTGGGTCGTCTTCCATCAATTGGTAGCCCGCTTTGCCCAACGCCTCTCGCAGGCGACCTTGTACTTTTTTGACGACATCCAAGTCGGCGGTGGGCAGATAAATCTGCAGTGCTCCAGTGGTGTCATCTTTGAGTTGATACAGCTGCCGCAAAGTCAGCTCATTCATAAAACAGGAAAATTGACTCATCATGCCCATGCTCTTGACGATGGCCACCACCGTGACATCGACGGTGTTATTCGTACCTCTCGGTGTCGGAGCAGAGATGGTGAGCGCATCGCCCACGCGCACGTTGAGCGTCGCCGCTTGGTCTTCGAAAAGAAGAATTGACCCGGGTTTGGCCAAGTCTTCCAATCGACCTTCCTTCAAGCGGAGCGCCTC
>JAYUVR010000323.1:0-15288 GCA_043753955.1 Archangium sp.
CCAAAAGACTATCTTTGCTGAGGCTGACCGCTATTCCATCTCAACGGGCGACATCGGCTTTTCCCCTGAGCGCGGCAATCGCTATGCATACAACTTGTCCGGCGCTGTCCTGACCGCAGCGAACGCCGAAAACCGCACCGGCGCTGTGGCCGCTCCGGGTACCGGCGCGACGAACGGTGTTTCGGCTGACCAATTCCGTTACCCCACTTCGGCTCTCTTCCCAGCGACTCCGGGTACTGGTGGCGCCGTGACTTACACCGTCACCATCACCGGTGTGACCGCTCCCACCAGCGCAGTCGGCGGCGTATTCCTCCCCGCTTCTTGCCCCTCATGTTCCTTTACCGCGTCCGCCATCGGCAACATCGACAACGACATGGTCGGTCTCGATTACCAGACCGTTTCCTCTGAATTCGCCTCCATTGCTGCAGGCGCATGTTCTGAAGCTCAACCCAACGTGACGCCTGGTGGCGCTGCTTTGGTCAATAACGACGTTTCCTGCGACTAAACTGTTTACGATTTTTGTGAAAACGTGAAGCCAGGGGAAAGAATTCTTTCTCCTGGCTTTGTTCTGTCAGAAGATGGGGCGGTCTGTGATCCTCTGGAACTGGACAAAACTCCTCATCGCCTTGGCTGGAGCGACAGTTGTTCTGCGCACTGCCCGCACCACTACAGACCCAAACGTTGTCTTGGGCCAGCTGGTACCGCTTCGCCCCGAGCTCACTCGCGTACTGATGAAAAGCAGTCTGCCTTTGGTCGTCGACATTTATTGGCTGCGCGCCATCAATGCCGTGGGCACCGCGCGCACTGAAGCAGAACATCTCAATCTCGCTGAATACGGCCGGGTACTCACCACCCTCGACCCTGATTTTGCTCATGCCTATTGGCTCATCGGCATCTCGCTGCCCTTCAATCGAGGCCGAGAAAACTGGGTTCACGGTGACTTGTCTGTCGACATTCTCGAACGCGGAGGCATTCGATTTCCACGAGATCTCCGCCTTCAACTTTTGTTGGGGTACTCGTTGATGACCTTCACCACTCGCTTTTCCGACGCCGCACGTGCATTTGAAGCGGCTTCTCAACTGCCTGACGCTCCCCAATTCTGCGCCTTACTGGCGACCCGCCTCTATCTCAAAGATTCTCGCTATGACACGGCACTGTCTTTGGCTCAGTCGATGCGAGATGCCGCAGAAACCGAGGAAGAAAAGGCTCTGTTTCAAGACAGAGTGAAAGAATTGTTAGACGAAGATGTTTTACGAAAGTTGGACGAAGCAGGCGCCGAGTTCAAAAAGAAATACGGGAATTACCCGAGTCATTTAAAGCAGCTCATCAAGGAAGGTTTGGTTCAAGAACCCATCGATGCGAAATTTGAGCAGGTGCGTTTTGATGAGCACGGGCGCGCCTTGTTGCCAGACAGCAAGGGTCGTCTCAAAGTGTTTCACGATTCAGGCGGAGGCCGTGATGACGACGCTCCGGAGACTTGGCGATGAATGATGCAATCGCTCTTGAAGTCACTCGCCTCGGGAAGACCTTCACCACGGGCAATTTCCCTCGAAGGCGCCAAGTACAAGCGGTTGATGATGTCTCGTTTGCGGTGAAAAAGGGCCAGGTGTATGGGTTGTTGGGCCCGAACGGCGCAGGCAAATCAACCACCATCAAAATTCTCCTCGGGTTGATTCGCCCTTCTCGCGGCGATGCACGCGTCTTTGGGCTCGACCCTCTTCGGCCCCAGGCACGTGCGCACGTCGGCTTCTTGCCCGAAAACCCATTGCCTTATGAGTACCTGACGGGTCGCGAATTTGTCGAACTGGCCGCTCGCTTGGGGCGCCTTGACGGTGACAAGGTGAAAACGCGCGTGTCAGAAGTGGTTGAGCGGGTTGGCCTCACCGGGGCGCAGAATCTTCAAATTCGGCGCTATTCAAAGGGCATGGTGCAACGCGTTTCGTTGGCCCAGGCCCTGGTGACGTCGCCACGGCTTTTGGTTCTCGACGAGCCCACCTCCGGGCTCGATGTGCTGGGCCGAAGGTTGGTGCGTGACATCATTTTCGAAGAACGTGAAAAAGGCACCACGGTTTTGTTTTCGAGCCACATCATTCCTGACGTCGAAGCGCTGTGCGACGAAGTGGCGCTCATCGTCGGAGGTCGAATGGTGAAGTCAGGTAAAGTAAGTGAATTGCTCTCGAATGACCAGGCGCTGGTGGAAATCGTGTTGGACGGTGTGCCCCGCGATACTCCTGTGCAGTTGGCTGCCATCTCGGGCGAACTGAAGTGGGTGGCGGACCGCCTCATCATTCGCCTCAGCCCTGACCAGGTCGGAGCGGTTGTACAAGCGACATTGGCGATGTCTGCTCGAATCGTGAGCATCAACCCGGTGCGTTACTCGCTCGAAGACATGTTCATCGATGAAATTCGAAAACGCGGTGGTGATTCTGTAGGGGGGGTATTCGCGTGAGCCCGCTCATCGCTGTCACTTTAAATGGCTTTCGTGAAGCCCGCAGAAATCGCATCACGGTGGTGGTGGTCTTCTTCGCACTGGCGATGATTTTTTCGGCCACCGTCGCGATGGACTTGACGGTGATGACCTTCAGTCGAGTGATGACTGATGTGGGGCTGGGCGTGATGGGGCTTATTGCCAATTTCTTGGCCATCTTTTTGGGCACCGGCCAGCTCCCTCGAGAAATTGAGCGTCGCACTATTTACATGGTGGCCAGTCGACCGCTTTCGCGAGGCACTTTTTTGCTCGGGCGTTTCTTGGGCAATCTTTTGACTGTCTATTTTGTGATTGTGGTGATGGCGTTGCTCTTTGTCGGCCAGTTGTTGATGTCTCATGAGCAACTGACCCAACCGCAATTCGCTGCGCTTTTAGGGTTGTTCTGTGAAGTGGCCTTGGTGTCGGCGATTGGCTTTGCGTTCGCCAGCGTGTCGTCTCAAGTGATTTCTATTGTAGCTACGACGGGCCTGTATTTCGTCGGCCACTTGATGCCAGACATTCAACGGTTGAGCGTTCGGTCGGCATCTGCAGTGGTCCGCGGCCTGGCCCAAGTAGGCGTCGTCGTGCTGCCTGACTTTGACCGCCTCGATTTGAAAATGCGCGCCACCTACAATGTGGTGACCAGTTCTGCAGAGCTCGGCAATGCTGTGCTTTATACCTGTGGTTACGTCGCCGTCATTCTCGTCGCAGCTGGCTGGCTCTTTGAACGGCGTGACTTCCGGTAATGACAGTTGGGCAGCGACGGCTCATCGAAGGGATTTGGAAGAAGCTCTGCAGCTTCACTCTTCGAAACAGTCACCCTTCTCAATCAGTGTTTTGAGAAGTTTCTCGGCCACTTTGCTCGGCATCACAACCCGCCCATCAGGAGCCTTCACGAGTTGCCCATCTTTTTCCACCGTGAACGCATTCGGCTTGTACATACCAAGTGTCAAAACTGCTGCGAGAGGGCTATTGGCGCTGTGATGTACCGCGAGTTTGCATTTGCTTGCCATGATATGTATCGCCTGTGGTGAAAGCTGCGTTCAAAGCGTGTCGTTCACGCTTCATTTGGTTCTCCGGAAGTCCTCGCAAAAAGTTGCTGAACGGCGGTCTTTTTTTGGGTGCACGTTCGATTTCAGCAGAGCCAACTTCTCAAAACAAAGAGCCAATCGGATCAACTCTTTGGCCGATGAGGGGACAATCTGAAGTAGGGCTGCTCACGACAATGCTCAACGAAAAGACTCAGTTCGATGGGGGAAGTCGGCCGCTGTGACGAACTAAGGAAGCGTCACTGGAGGTTCGACCGGGCGAAACCTGGGTGATGCTGGGCGGCGCGTGCCCCGAGCCGGCGACAAGTCGACGATGTCGAGATACGGGCCTAAGCGCGGACCGGGAGGGATGGTACCGCGGGATGGAAGTGGCGAACCTCACGGTAAAATCGATGGCTCAGCCAAAGGGTCGGCATAGATTTCATCGACGTTCAGGCTGGCCTCGACCGACTCAAGTTTCAGCGTTTCACCCGGCCCAGCTTCATACAGAACCCAGCGCCCATTTTGCTTTCGGAACAGTTCCAGGCGGGGCTCAGTCTGACTGACAAGGAGGTATTCCTGCAGAGACAAAATGTGACGGTAATGACCGAATTTCTCGCCGCGATCATAGGCTTCTGTGGAGTCAGAGAGCACTTCGACAATCACGGTCGGGTTGATGACACTTCGAGCATCATCAGGAAGGCTCTCGTTTCGTCCCCAGATGATCGATAGGTCTGGGTAGCTCGAAAACTGACTCGCCGTAGAACGAATACGGAGATCCGCAGAAAACACGGCGCAGCGTTTCCCCAATAATGCATTTCCGAGCACTCGACTCAGAGAGGCTTGAAGCCGAGCGCGCGCAATGCTGCCCCCAGCCATAGCGTAGACAAAGCCGTTGACCCACTCGTGCTTCGTCGGGTTCGATTTTTCATCTCTGACATAGTCAGCGTACGACCTTTGCTGAACGTCTGGCGCGGCTGACACAAGAATGGAAGGTAGGACAATTGAGAGTTCCTTTCAAGGCGTCGGCATGCAGAGTGGCGCTCAAGCGCTCATTCGTATGGTCATCGATCTCCAGTTACGAGCTGCACACGGCAACAAGGCTCAATGTGCAGAAGAACCAAGTTCCGCTCCAAAGTCGAAACCACCCTGGCAAAGAACGAGGTGCGAGGGGCTTGGTAAGTTGGCGAAGCCCCAGTCCAATTGTGGCTGTGATGACTGCACTGATAGGAACTGCAATGAGAGCTGCAAACAAGACGCCGATGGCAGCGACGGGCGACGCGCCGCCGTGGGCCAATATCAGTGGAAGTGACACAGCGTTGATATGCATTGTGAGGTGAAGGGCATCATCGGTAAATACAGAGGGTCTCGCATACACCTTTCCCCAGAAAATAGTGCATCGACCAAATCGGCACCCCTTGGAGGACCGACAGGGTGCTTTATGCCGCTCCCCGGGACGAACGATTTTCTCGCCAAGCGCAAAGAGACGTTCGAGCTCGCCTATACACGATCAAATGGTGCCGCATCTTAGGGAAGGTAAAATCACGGCCAGGTTCCGGAACAGAAACGAGCATGAAGAATGTCTGTTTTCGCACCACAAGTTGTCCTCTGTAGGCAGTGAGGAGCAACCCCCCATTGAATCCAGGTGCTTTAGGCAGCTCAAAGCCGCTGCGTTGCGTTGCTCCCGAAACCGTTCTCTACTAGAGCAAAAGCATTCCGCAGCAGGAGTCAGTGAATGATTGGTATCGTCATCGCAGCGCATGGCCATCTCGCACAAGAACTCCTGACGACAGCCGAGCAGATAGTCGGAACACTCACCGCCATCGCCACCTGCAGTGTCGAACCGAATATTTCCCCCGATGAACTCAAAGAACAAATTCGAGCCGCGGTGAAGTCGGTCGAAGAAGGCCAGGGCGTCATCGTCTTCGCCGACTTGATTGGCGGAAGCCCCTGCAATCAAAGCCTTTCTCTGTGTCAGCAAGCGCGCCTCGAAGTCATCACCGGCGCAAATTTGCCGATGCTCCTCAAAGCGAACACTTTGCGCGCCACCAATAGCGGCCTTTCTGAAACGGCGAAGCTCGTCGCCAGCTTTGGCCAACGTTCAATCTGCTGTGCCACCGAGCAGCTTCGAGAACAACCAGCGCTCTAAAATCAGCGCGGCTTCACCGTCAAATACTGTTTGGGCCAGGGCACAGACGTCACCCCTTCGGCCTGGGCATGACGATGCGTGAGGTAGGGGTCTGAAAGATGCTCGCGCGCGAGCGCACAGAGGTCAGCCCGGCCAGCTCCGAGAATGGTGTTGGCGTGATCAGCCCCCATGATGCCTCCGACGGCCATCACCTTGATACCCGCCCCCACCTTGACCGCTTCAGCAAACGGCACTTGGTACATGCGCCCATATTGAGGTTTCGACTCAGGCACATTGCCTGCCGTTGAAACATCGATGACATCACACCCGCGGGCTTTGAGTTCCCTTGCCAACACCACTGTGTCTTCGATGGTCTGCCCTGTGGGACCGAGCCAATCAGTCGCCGAAACACGCACGCCCAGCGGCTTGTCAGCGGGCCACGTCGCACGCACCGCTTCAAACACCTCTAAGGGGTAGCGCATTCTTTTTTCTAAAGTGCCCCCGTACGCATCGTTCCGAAGATTCGACAGCGGCGAAAGAAAACTCGACAGCAAATACCCGTGCGCGAAATGCAATTCGACAAACTCAAAACCGCACCGTTCAGCCCGCTGAGTGGCTTCAACGAAACACTGTTTGACCCGTTCCAAATCACTCAACGTCATCTCTTTTGGCGCAGGAGCACGGGGCTTGAATGGAAAGGCCGAAGGCGCCAACGCTTGCCAGGGTGACTCATCAGGCTTGAGCGGCTCATCACCTTCCCACGGCAACCCCCAGCTGGCCTTTCGACCCGCATGCGCCAACTGAATGCCAATTCGCGCGCGTGAATGCGCCTTGACGAAATCAACCACCCGCTTCCACGCGGAGCCTTGCGTGTCATTCCACAGCCCCGCACACCCGTACGTAATGCGCCCCTCAGGGGAGACGTTGGTCATTTCAGTGATGACCAAACCCGCTCCGCCGACAGCGCGACTTCCCAAATGCACCAAATGCCAGTCATCGGGCACGCCGTCCTTCGCGGAGTACTGGCACATGGGCGAGACCACCATACGGTTTTCCAAGCGCATGCCTCGCAACTGCAACGGCGCGAACACCGGTGGAACGCCCTCTTCAATGCCATTGGAAGCTGCGAACTGCGTATCTGCAGCAGCCACCAACTTCGGGTCTCGGGTGCGCAAATTGTCCCACGTGATGCGCTTGCTGCGAGTCATCAAATTAAAAGTGAACTGCAAAGGGTTCTGGTCCACATAGCGGGCCGAGTTTTCAAACCATTCCAAACTGGTCTGCGCCGCTCGCTGCACCCGAATCGTCTCGGGCTTGCGCGCCGACTCATAGGCTTCAAGCGAGCGCTCGACATTCAAATCATTGGCCTTCAGCGCCGCGTGCAAAGCGATGGCGTCTTCCATCGCCAATTTCGTGCCCGAGCCAATGGAAAAATGAGCCGTATGTACGGCATCGCCCATCAACACCAAATTGCCTCGTCTCCAGCGCTCGCAGGTGACGGTGGGAAAGGTGCGCCAAATTGATTTATTGGGGCACAGTTGGTGCCCTTCTAATTCATCGGCAAACAGCGATTCTAAATACGTCACACTCTGGGCTTCACTCATCGAATCAAGGCCGGCCGCCTTCCACACTTCTTCGCGGCATTCGACGATGAAAGTCGACCGAGCTCCAGAAGGCTGCATCGGCACTTGCGTAAATGGGTAGGCATGCACCTGAAAGAGGCCATGAGGCGTCTCTTTGAAAAAGAACGCAAAAGCCTGCAGCACCTTCGTCGTGCCCAGCCAGGTGAATTTACATTTGCGCCAATCAAGATGCGGCTTGAAGTCTGACGCATAGCGCTCGCGCAGCGGGCTGTGCACGCCATCGCACCCGATGACGATGTCCGCATCAGGCAGCGGTTCAACGGGCAATTCTTTTTGAAAAGTGAGTTTGACGCCCAGTTGCGCACAGCGACGCTGAAGAATGTCGAGCAAATCTTTTCGGGCTAACCCACAAAAGCCGTGCCCTGTCGAAACCGTGGTTTTGCCTCGCAGCCTGGTTTCAATATCGTCCCAATAGACAAAATGCGCTTCGATGGCGGCCAAACTCTCAGGGTCGGCCTCGCGAAAGTTACCCAACGTCTCTTTTGAGAAAACAACACCCCACCCAAAAGCATCATCAGCCCTGTTCTTCTCGAAGACTTCGATTTCAACCTGCGGAAAAGACTTCTTCATCAAGAGCGAAAAGTAGAGCCCTGCCGGGCCTCCACCGATGCAGACGATGCGCATACCCCCCTCTACTCTGCTTCCGGCCCTCAAGTCTCAAGCAGGAAGCGCACGCTGAAACAGCGCAGCTCCACCTCAATCTCGCGCCGATTTGGCGCACCGCTTCAATGATTTCTTTCCTTTGCTCCTGGCACGCACAGCGCACGCCCGCGACACGCAAAGTGGCGCGTCACCTCAAAAGGAAATCGACATGAAGCTCTATTCTTTGGCCGTTCTCACCCTCATGGCCGGCTGTGCAGTTTCCCCGTACCAAAACCAACTTCTCACCACCACCACCGTTCCCTTTGACGGCATGGCCACCGCTGAATCGGCCAACGTCATCGTCGAAGCGTACAACTGGGCTGCCGGCACTTATGAATGGCGTGGGGCCACTGTCGCCGCCCCCACTCCAACCCTCGGAGCCGGCGTATTTTGCGGCAACAGCCCCGCCTTCTACCGCTACAAACTCAATGTCAGTCTCAATTCGAAATTCTGGAAGACGGAAGGCAAACGCCAGGTGGCCAAGCTTCGAGCGACACAACTCAAAAACGGCAACAGCCAGGCTTTGTATTTCACCGACAGCTCAAATGGAGCCAACTGCGTGACAGACAACAGCACCAGCTCAGGCTGCGATTTCTATGACGTGGCGTACAACCAGTGCCATTTCAACCGCACCGAAGTCACCATCAGAAGGTGAATGCCTAAGGCACCGCGACGACGTCGATGACGGCGCGATACAGAATTTCAAACCCTCGGTGCACATTCGCAACGCTGACCCGCTCGTTTCTTCCGTGCAAAGTGCCCAATTCTTCAGAAGTCACTTCAAAAGGCACGAAGCCATAGGCCCGTGTTCCTTTCGCGCGGGCTAATATTGAATCGGTATAGCCAGGTGAAATAACCGGGCCCGCCACCGCATCAGTGCGCCCGGCCACCGCGTGCCTGGCAAGCGCATCAAAGAACGGGTCATCGGTTTCTGAAACAGCGGCCTCAAAACCTTGAAGGCGCTCGATGGTAATGCCTGGCACGTCTTTCACCAACGCTTCCAATTCATTCTGGAGTGCCTGCGGCGTCGTGCCTGGAAGCAGTCGACAGTCCATCACTGCCGAAGCGCTTGAGGGAATTACATTGGGAGCGCTGCCTTTGCCTTCAAAACCAGTCACTTGGCAGGTGTTTGTCACGGCGGCGCGGGTCTGCGGTTTTGAAAGCAGCTTCTTGATTGCCAAAACGTCGACGAGGGCGGGTCGCTGCATCACGAAACCGCTAAAGCCCCCGTTTTTCTCTCCCACTCGGCGCAACATCTCATACAGCGCAGGTTGAATCTGCGGCTCGGCTTGCCAGGCGGCCAGCTTTTGAAGCGCCGCCACCAAACGCATGGGCGCGCGGTTGTCTGTGGGCGTGCTGCCATGACCTGCTTCTCCAGCGGCATTGACGCGCAACCAAAGAATGCCCTTTTCACCCACTGAGATTGCAAAGGCAGTTTGCCCCTCACTGAACAACCCGCGAACGCCGAGGCCGCCTTCGTTGATGATGTGGCCACAATCGAGCTGTTCCCAAAGCAATTCAGTCATCAGCTTCATGCCTCCTTCGCCCACTTCTTCATCGGCGACAGCCAACAAGATGACATCGCGATGGAGCGGCACCTGTTGACGAGCCAGGGTACGAAAGACTTGGAGTTCCAAAACGCCCATACCCTTCATGTCGAGCGCTCCACGCCCCCACACCATGCCGTCGACGAGGGCCCCAGAAAGCGGCCCCGTCTCTTGAGGCCACGTCTTCGCTTCGGCAGGCACCACATCGATGTGCGAGAGCAAACACAGCGGCTTCCCGCCATTGGGGTTTTGCGCCTTGAGCCGAGCCACCAACGAGCCGCGCCCGGGGGCAAATTCAAGCACCTGCGCCTCAAGGCCGTCTTTTCCCAATTCTGCCTTGAGGTATTCCGCTCCCAATGTCTCATTGCCGGGAGGGTTCGTAGTGTCGAGGCGCAAGTAGCTCTGCAGTACAGCCACCGCCTCGTCACCGCCATTCGAGAAATCGATGGCCGTATATTTCTCGAGACCTGGTGGAGCTGCGTGAGGCACTCGAGGCGTGCCGGTGCAACTCATCAATGACAAACACAGACATACCTTTGCCCGAATTGTGTGCATACTTTCCTGTATATGAATCCGAGTGAGGTCATTGCGAACTCGTCGGAATGAATTGCCGCCACCAGCTGACTGACAACGCATCGAAATATGGAGCCGGGCGGATAGCACGCAAAATGCATTGAACTCAGGCATGCGGGTAGTCAAGCTTCTCATGCTCGGGGTGATGCTGTTCGCCGCCGGTGTATGTTTTGAGCAAGCGTGGCAAAGCTCTCGCGATGTCAGTGAGCGATTGAGTGCAACTGAAAGCCTTTCAAATGGCGAGATGAATGCCTTGCCGCTGGTCAGTGTGCTCGACTTCGAAATTCGGCGCCCCGCACCGACGACGCCGAGCGTTCCGCCGCCTGAGGCCGTCGCCAAGTCGGAGGAGCCAGAAGTGTCACCTCTTGTTGAAGAAACCCTCGAGCCTGCGCCGCAGCCGACCCGCCGGTCGCGCTCAAGCCGTCGCCCGAAAATCGAGACACCCGCTGCGGGAGAGGAAGAAGCCGCACCCAGCGATCCAAGTTTAGTGGCTCCTGAAGACGCCTTTCGCATGGCGCTTCGACGTAAGCGCTCGGCATTGGAACACTGCTATGAGCAAGAGCTCAAGAAGCAGGCTGCTTTTGATGGCTTCGTGGTGGTATCCGTCAGTCTTTCTGCCGCAGGTCGAGTCACCGAGGCGCACGTTGAAGAAGGCACGCGTCGCGATGCGCAAGTGGGCGCTTGTATTGTCGCTCAACTCAGACAACTTCAATTGCCGCCGCTGACTGAAGACGTCGACTTGATTATTCCCATCAGGCTTGAGGCGAGGAAGCCGACTTAAACGGGGGTTTATTCCAGACGGGTGTTCCCACCAGGGCGTTAACGCTGGAGCGAGGGTGCAAAAATATTTACTCTGTTTATGCCTGGCTGAGTTTCATACGCGCAGATGCGCTGACAGCGATTTCGGCCACCAAAGATGACCGGCGACGCGCGCGGAGTTGAATAAGCGCCTGTGCAGATCCCCAGGGCTGGGTTCCGTCGGGTTGCATCTGGCGGTCTTGAGCCGTGCGCCCGAATGTTTTCCCAAGGCGTCAAAGGCTGGGTCGACGGCTCGACTATATTTTGCTATGTATGTGTCATGCCTCAGTTGGCGCTGTACGTCGAAAATGCTCTGATGAAGCGCCTCGACCGCGCAGCGAAACAAGCAGGGCTGAGTCGCTCAGGGTTTGTGGCTCGAGTCCTCTCACAACAGCTTGAAGATCGACTCCCAGAGACGTTCTTCGAGGTGCTTGGAACGTGGGAAGACACGCGCTCTCCAGTAGAGATCGTTCGCGACATTCGACGAGCACCGCGAGATCGAAGAGTTCGCTTGAAATGAAGTACCTCCTCGACACCAACACTTGCGTCTACGCACTCAATCGCACTGATGAGGCCTTGGCGGAACGCCTTCGCTCGACCCGTCGCTCTGACTTGTTCCTCTCGAGTCTCAGCATTGCGGAGCTGCTTTTCGGTGCCCGTCGATCGCGACGCGCTGTTGAAAACGTCAAACGGGTCGCCCGTTTCGTAAGCCCGCTTGGCGAGCTTCACTTCGATCGACTTGCAGCCGAAACCTACGGCTTTCTGCGCTCAGACCTTGCTGAAGCGGGTCGCCAATTTGGGCCGATCGACATGTTGATCGCCGCGACCGCGCTCGCGCACGGCATGATTGTCGTCACAAACAATACGCGCGAATTTCAGCAAGCTGCAGGTCTACGAGTTGAAAACTGGGCTTCACCAGGCCACTGAGCCTACTTCGCCAGGTTGCGTTCAGTGATGGCTGTTTGTTCCCAAGTAGTGACGCTGATTCTGAATCTTGGCGCGAAGTTTCTTAACCGCTAATACCTTTTCTCATTCTTCTTCGGTCATATTCAGACTGTCGACTCATCACCAAAAGAGTTGATGCGATTGGCTCTTTTTCTTCAGAAATCGCGGTTCCTGAAATCGAACGTGCACCCCAAAGAGAATTTTCATGCAACTCTTTTGAGGCTCAGTCCGAGAACTTTCTCGAATCGGCCCGCGGGGGCGTCGCGTTCACCAACTCCAAAAAAAGGAATGTCTTATGAGCAACATCCGGGCCGTAGAGAAGAGCACCAGCGCCGCTAAGCCACAAACATTCGCCGTCGACACCAATCTTCAGATCACTTCAGAAAACCTGAACGCCGCTGAAAAGAGGGTCGCTGCAGCAATCAATAAACCCACTGCCACCCCAGAACGCAGTGGCTCACGTGTAATTATGGATGCGGCATTGGGTAATAACCCAATTCATGAGGCGGGAGCCCTCATGGACCGAGCGGAAACACCGGTTCAATGGGCGGCAGGCGCTTTCGTAGGTGCGGTTGGATTTTTGCGCGTCGCTGTCGGACTGACGGCACAGAAAGTTGAAAGTGCTGCAAGCGTTGTTCAGAACGGGCCGTCCACTCCTCCAGACGCCGCTGCCCAAAAAGCGCATCAAGCAATCGACAACGCCAGGACCCTTAGCAATGGCACTACCGCTGGGCAAGCGCTCCGCGACGGAGTGGACCAGCTCCGCGACGAGTGGATTAAGTAACGTCGCCCCAATCTATTTTGGCTCTACATACCAATCGCTCAGAAGCGCCCGTCACGTCGTCGCTCGGCGCTTCGACGAAAGCGCGCAACATTGAACATTGCTATGAGCAAGAAAACCTCAAAGGGGTCGCCCGTTTCGTAAGCCCGCTTAGCGACCTTCACTCTGGTCGACTTGCAGCCGAGACCTACGGCCTTCTGCGCTAAAAACCTTGCTGAAGCGGGTCGCCAATTGGGCCGATCGACTGTTGATCGCCGCTACCGCACTACCTATGGCTTCACCAGTCACTGAAACTATTTCGCCAGGTTTCGATACCCAGGGCGTTCAGTGATGGGCTGCTTGTTTCCTAAGTAGTGACGCTGATTCTGAATTTTCTGTTGGAGCAGCATCAAGCCGTCAAGAATCTGCTCAGGGCGAGGCGGACAACCGGGAATGTAGACGTCGACAGGAATGATTCGGTCAATGCCCTGGAGCACGGCGTAGTTGTCGTAAAAACCACCTGAAGACGCACACACCCCAAAGCTGACCACCCATTTGGGTTCGGTCATCTGCTCGTAGACGCGCTTGAGAATGGGGGCTTGTTTGAGGTTGATGGTGCCCACCACCATCAGCAAGTCAGCTTGCCGAGGCGAAAACCGAGGGAATTCAGCACCGAAACGCGAGATGTCGTACCGGCTCGCGGCCACTGACATGTATTCCATACCGCAGCAGGCGGTCGCGTAGGGGTAGGTGAAGAGAGAATACTTGCGAGCCCACCCCAGGCCCTTTGAAATCATGTTCTGAATGAAGCCCGTCGCTTCTTCTTTGCGGGTGGTGATGACAGGAACCATTTCGTCAGACATGTCAGCTCTCCCAGTCCAGCGCGCCTTTTTTCCAGATGTAGGCGAGTGCGGCAACCAACGTTGAGGCGAAAACAAGCATGGTGGCGTAACCAAACCAGCCCAGGGCCTTAAAGTTAACCGCCCAGGGGTACAGGAACACGGCTTCAACGTCGAACACGATGAAGAGCAACGCAACGACGTAGAATTTCACAGCAAAGCGCTGGCGCGCCGAGCCCATGGGGGCGTTACCGCCTTCGAACGCTTCAGACTTCACCTGACTGGTACTTTTGGGGCCAAGCGCTCCAGCCAAGAGGGGAATGACTCCGGCCATGCCCCCGGCAATCAACAGCACGACCGCCACCGGCAAATAGGGAGTGAGTGGGTTTTCCATCGAGGGCCACCATAGAGAGCTGCGCTTTCAGCGTCAAAGCGTTTCACCCACCCTGCTGATTTCTCTGCGAAAAAATTTTATTTGGTGCCACTGACAACTTTCGTCACGTGCGCACGACAATGATGGCAGTTCGACTGTTTCACCGGGGGTATTCACATGGCTTCAAACATTGATGCATCAGTAAGAGACGCAGTGACCGCAGCGAGACTGGCCGCCGGCAATGGCGGGCTCATCAGCAACTCAATAGATAATTCATTGCAAGAGATTGTGAACGCGGGCGCCCCTTTGCCTGCTTCTTATCTCGCCAATGCTGAGCGAAAGCTGCAGGCGATTTTGTCAGCGCCGGCGATTCCTGGGCATGCAGTGAAGCCGGAAAACACTGGAGCCAAAGCACTCACAGAATACCGTGATGCGCTCAAGGACTACGCAAAGCAAGCCGGCACGAACCAAGACACCTTCGACAGCAGCCACCGCATAGATTACGTCGGCAATGCGTTATCGAACCTTGGAACAGTGGTTGGCGATGCATTCAACGACCTGAGCAACCGGGCCCCCGGCCTTCCCCGGCCCTGACTTTTCTATTTACCGCCCCACTTCTGTGGGGTTTTGAGGCGCTGAACCAAGATGCTCACCAAAGAACCAAGCTGCTCACGAGCAAGAGCAGAAGTTTCTTTGTTCAATTCCAACATTCTTTCCTCAACCGCCACCAATTCAACCGCAGTTTGGCGAAGCACTTTTTTGTCTAAACCCTGAAGCATTTCAGCCCACTTCTTCAGGTCGGTGGCGCTCATCTGGTAATTCTTGCCAGTCACTTTGAGCGAGCTCACAATTTTCTTCACCGCCTCGCTCAACGGAACGGTCGCTTCACTCTGAGTTGATTTTTTGGTCGCCATTGCGGGGCGAAGAAATAGCAGCTTTTAGCCTGTGCGTGGAACCTCACGAGCCACCACCAGTGGCTGCAGTGTAGAAACCAACTTCTCATCAAGCAGCGGCTTGGTGAGGTAATCATCCATGCCCGCGGCCAAACATCGCTCGCGGTCGCCCTGCATGGCATCGGCCGTCAGCGCGATGATGGGCGTGCGAGTCAAGCCGCGCTCTTGTTCAAGCACTCGAATTCGTCGAGTCGCTTCAAAACCGTCCATCTCGGGCATGTGACCGTCCATCAAAATGACGTCGAAACGGCGCTCTTCCCACCGAGAGACGCCCTCGAGGCCGTTGACGGCCAGCGTGACTTTGCAACCGCGGCGGGTCAACAGTCGGTCTGCCAAGCGTTGATTCACCAAATTGTCTTCCACCAAAAGCACGTCGAGGCCCGCCAGCACGGCCGCGTTGACGGGAACGATGGGGCGCTGTGCCGGGTCGACCTGAGCCCCCGCACCCGTCTGGTCCAGCGCCAACCTCACCGCTCGCACCAATGATTCGGGACGCACCAAGGAACGCGCCACAATACCCGCTGCGCCCGGGGGCTTTCCTCCGCGGAGGTTGCTCACCCGAAGAAGAACTCGGGGCGCTGGTTTCAGGCTC
>JAYUVR010000324.1:0-25501 GCA_043753955.1 Archangium sp.
GAGCTCGGCGAACGATTTCAGCTTCATACCGAGCAGGCGCTTCGAGCAGGCATGTGTCGATCGGACATCAAAGAAGCGATTTTACATCTGACGATTTACGCTTCGTTTCCGAAGGTGCTTTGTGCATTGCTTGCACTTCGCGCTCCAGAATCGCACGAATTGTCCTCATCCGTCGCTACCCCAAAGCCGGCCATTAATCTCTTCGCTCAACCAGGTGTCAGGGAAGCCTTGGTAGCGATTGACCCCGACTTTGCTGACCTCGCAATGCGCATGGGTGGTGAAATCTGGGGAAGAGGCGGTATGACACAAAAGGAACGAGCCTTCATGTGTTTGGCCTCACATCTGTGCAACGGCACGCTCGATCCTATTCCAGTTCATTCAGAGATCGCGATGCGCGCTGGCGCGACTGAGAGAGCCCTGCGCGAGGTCATGGCTATCGCGTGCGCCTTCGCTCCTACCAGCCTCGGCCGCGCGGCTATCGATTCGCTCGAGGCGTTTTTCGCCACGAGAGCAAACAAGCTCGCAGTAGCCGTATAGGCGCGCACGCGGCAACCGAACGTATGTCCCGAAACCCTGGGTTCATTCACTTGCAAAAGATAAAAGTTGAGGAAGAGATTTGGGATGTTCCCATCTGACTTCTATCTTGGGGCTTCCCGCAGTCTGTATAAGGGCTTCTAACGGCTTATCTCTTCCCTGCGGACGAGCCCATCTTCGGGAACTGTATAGTAATCGCCCTTGCTCCCCAAGTAGATGTGCGCCTTTGGCCTCAGCCCCGTGGGCACATCGAGAGTGCCTGCGCAGATGGACATCTTCGCGGCCCCTTCCTCATCCCACAGCAAACTAGAACCGCACTCGCCACAAAATCCCCTCCGCACCGCAGGAGCCGCGGCGTACCACCTGAGCCCGCGCTGCTCTGTGAGCTGAAACCCAGCTCGCTCGACCGCGGTGTAAGCCCCAACATGGCCGTGCCAACGCCGGCATTTCGAGCAATGACAAAATGTGACAGGAGTGAGCTCGCCACCGATGGTGTACCGCACAGCGCCGCAGGCGCATCCGCCGCTTTTCATGGGTGAGCGACGTATTACCCCAGAGGCTTAGCGGCTGCATCATCGCTTGTTACATGGCTATGAAGACCTGCTGCTACCCACCTTGCCTCAATACAGTTTCAGCGATTGACCGAAATACAGTCATTTGGCCACGTCTTCAAACGAACACAGGTGACGATATGGATGGATGGATATTACCCAACAAGCGTGGGCGCGACTGTGAGCCCAGTTCATTGGCCCGGGTACGAGTCAAATTGGCGACGCTCTCTGAACGCCAGCGAGAGGTTTTGAATTAGCGCCCACCGAAGGGCCCCTCACGATGAAGGCTCTCGACGGGTTGGCCTTTCGCTGCAACGCGTTCGTCAAATTCTATGGGAAGTGCGAATTCAACTGCGTACCGCACCTGAGGATCGTTCGTGCGGTAGGTGAGTAGCATCGGCGCCCGATTTTCTATCGAAACCGAGTGGAATACAGAAATTCTGCCCTTGGGGTATCCCCCTGTTTTGCGGCTGGGCTTTCCTTGAGTTCTTTCGATGTGGCTTACAACAGCGGTTCTGAGGTGGGCATGCCGACTTTCCCGCGAGGGCGAACCCGATGCGGCGTTTGGAACGTGAGTCCGACAAGGGAGCAAGCATTCTTCCATTCATCGTCCGCGGTTCCGCCATAGCCCGCCCCATAAACTGCACCCAGCGACTGAGATGTCATGCGAGGTTGACGCCATCGCAAGTAAGACGCTATCTTACGATGGTGCGAACGACGATTTCATCAAAAGGCCAACTCGTTTTGCCCGCGGAAATTCGCGCGCAAGACGGCATCGAAGCCGGGCAAGAATTTGAGATCGAACGTCTCGATCGCGGCACGTATCGGCTCATTCGACGTACCCCGGAAAATGAGGGGGTATTGACTTGGCTCCTTTCGTGCCCTGACAAGGGCTATTTCGTGCCCATCGATTCTGAGTCGACCGACACACTGTGAAATATCTTGTTGATGCCAATGTGTTGAGTGAAGCGACGAAGGCCGACCCTCAGCCATCGGTAGTGCAGTGGTTGCGTGAGCACGAGCGAGACCTGGTCATCAATCCCATCATTCTGGGTGAACTCTTCTTTGGCATTCTTTTGCTGCCAAAGAGCACCCGCCGAAAGCGACTGATGCAATGGTTTAACGAAGGCGCGCGCCGTCTTCATTGCCTCCCTTGGGATTCGCAGACGGCGCTCCATTGGGCTGAGCTGCTCGCAAAGTTACGCAAAACGGGCCGTTCGATGCCGGTCAAAGACAGTCTCATCGCTGCCACTGCAATTACTCACGAGCTGACGGTGGTTACCCGCAATGTCAGAGATTTTGAAAAGACAGCCGCCGTGAAGTTGTTTAACCCGTTTGCGACCCACTGAGGCGAGGGCAACAAGCAGCACACTTCACTTCTTCATCGCCTTGGCATCGAGCGAATACTTCTTCACCAATCGCTCAATCGATTTGCGATGGAGCCCTGATTCACGCGCCGCCCGACTGATGTTGCCATCGCAGCGTTCGAGCACTTGACCAATGTATTCGCGTTCAAAATTCTCAAGCAGCTGCTCTTTGGCGTCTTTGAAAGACAGGTGCTCATTAAAAGGCAACGGTTGCTCTTGAGGCTGGCCTAAAAGCCGCGCTGGCAAATGTTGCATGTCGATGACTTCGCCGTCGCTGAACGTCAGCACGTGGCTGATGACATTCATCAACTCACGAATGTTGCCCGGCCAGGCGTACTGCATCAGCACATTCATCGCTGGAGGCGACACGTGCTTGCGGCCATGGCGAGCCACCACGTCGGGGTCGTTCAATTCTTTCTTGATGATGTGAGGAATGTCTTCGCGACGCCCGCGCAGCGGCGGCAGCTGAATATTGATGACCGAGAGCCGAAAATAAAGGTCTTCGCGGAAATTGCCGCTTTGCACTTCTTTCACCAAATCGCGATTGGTCGCCGCGATGACGCGCAAATCGACTTCTTGCACTTCGTTGCCACCCACTCGCCGCACTTCGCGGTTTTCAAGTACGCGCAACAGTTTGGGCTGGAGGTCGGTTCGAAGCTCGCCCAATTCGTCAAAGAAAATGGTGCCGCCATTGGCGCGCTCAAAAGCACCGGGTCGAGAAGCGATGGCCCCGGTGAAAGAGCCCTTCTCATGGCCAAACAACTCACTCTCAATGAGATTGGGTGGAATCGCCCCACAATCGAGCACCACCATGGGGCCACTTTTTCGCTCTGACAATTCATGAATGGCTCGGGCCACCAATTCTTTCCCGGTACCTGTCTCGCCCTGAATGATGACGGAGACATCCATGGGCGCGATTTTTTTGATGAGCCCGAATATCTGCCGCATCTTCACCGACTGGCCCACCATGCCGCACAATTCGCCTTCGCGGTCTGGCTCGACCGTCACCTCTTCATCAGTGGGGTCGAATGAAATGGTGGTTTGCCCGGCCCGAATCTGACTGCCTTGCGACAGGTACGCGCGCTCAATTCGACGGCCATCAAGCATGGTGCCGTTGGTCGAATTGAGGTCGACCACCAGGTAGCCGCGGTCTGTGTACTGCACTTCGAAGTGGTGCCGGCTGGCGGTGCGGTCTTCCACCAGCACCAAGTCATTGCTTGAATGAGCGCCCACGCGCATTCGCTCTTTGTCGCTGGTGAATTCTTTGCCCAAATCGGGCCCAGCGGTGACGGCCAGGCGACACTTGCGAACCTTTAAAGTGGTGCGATTTTCGACCACCAAGGTGTGAGTGGCCGTGACATGCCCGTCATCAAACGGGTCATTGTGCGCCAAATCACCCGGGTTTGTGAGAATTTGATCCTGATTCGCGGGCTTTGGTGGGCCTGGCACAGACGGCTTCGGGGGAGGCTGCGTCGACATTGAGTTTAAACTAGCATCTCGGCGTCCCCGCGGTACTCCCAAGCTAGTCGTTCTGGTTGAGCGTTGGGGTGAGACTCTTGCACATTAAAAAGCCGCTCTCTATTGGTCGCGCACACGCACTGATGCATTTCACTGTCTTGGTGTGGGGGTTTACCGCGATTTTAGGGCGACTCATCACGCTCTCGGCCGTCACCTTGGTTTGGTATCGACTGCTGGTGGTGATTGCGGTGATGCCATTCATCATCGTTTGGCGAAGACTGCCTGTTCGGGTATCGGTGCAACAAATGCGCGCCTTCGCGCTCATCGGGGCGTTGGTCGCCATTCACTGGCTCCTCTTTTATAGTTGCATCAAATACGCGGGTGTCGCCGTCGCCGTCCTCTGCCTGTCGACAGTCACTTTTTTCACCGCGCTTCTCGAGCCACTCGTCTTTCGTCGCCGCGCTGAAAGCTCTGAAATTCTCATCGGCTTCGGAGTGATGTTGGGCGTCTTTTTTCTGGTGCGCGTCGAAACGAATACAGACTTCACTGGCTTGGGGTTAGGGCTCGGCAGCGCGCTGTTTTCGGCGGCCTTTGGCTCGCTCAACGGAAAGTGGGCACGCGAAGTTCACGGCGAAGTGATGACGTTTTGGGAACTGTCGGCAGCCACCGTGGTGACGAGCTGCAGTTTCATCTTTTCCCCTGAGGCTTTTGTTTGGCCGGGCGCGCTTTCGCTTCACGATGGCGGCTTGTTGCTCGCGTTGGGCATCGGTTGCACGGTGCTGCCGTGGCTGTGGAGTCTTCGCGTGCTGCAAACCCTCGCCCCCTACGCGCTCGCATTGGCTGTTTCCCTCGAGCCCATCTACGCCATGGGGCTCGCCTGGTTCATTTTTCCCACCGCAGAACAACTCACCTGGCGCTTCTATGTAGGCGTGGTGCTGCTGTTGGCGCTGGTCGCTTTCAGCACCTGGCGCAAACATCGGCACGCGCCTGTTCTGCCCGCAAGTGTTCCCTAATCGCACACATGACGACTCTTTGAAAATTGAGCCTCTTCTTCTTGTGAGTGATTGAGCTAGCGTCTGCCCGCATGGCCACCGCTTCGCTGACTTTGATCCGCTTTCGGTACCCGACTCGCCGCGCACTCCTTTCCAGCGCGCGTGCGCACGGCGCAGAACTGAGCCTCTTCGTGCCCGGGAGCGCCGACGTTCCCGTAGGCACCAAAGTCACCCTCGACATCACCTTGGGTGATTCGGTGATGCGTTTTGCACTCGAAGGCAAAGTGAATGCGCGACGTGCCGCGCAGCTCGGTCTACGTCAAGAAGCAGGTTTAGGCGTGGTCTTCGACGGCGAACACAAACGCGCCGCAGCGCAGATGTTGGCTGAATGTGCCGGTCGCTCGCTCGATGACGGCACCGCGCTCGACACCCGCAAACCGGTCGAAGTGACATGCCTGGTCAACTTTGGAGGCAGACGGCTCAAAGCCGCCGTCAAAGACGTTTCAAACACCGGAGCATTTATCGGCACTCCGAAAATTCGGGGGCTCCGCAAAGACGCTGAACTGACCATTCGCATCTCACCCATCTTCGGGCGCTGGGGCGGTCAGTTGCTCAATGCGCGGGTGATGTGGGTCGGCGAAAAGAAAGGCATCGGGGGTTTCGGCGTGCGCTTCCTCGACCAATCTGCCCACGTGCGACAGAGCCTCAAGAAACACTTGGGCTCCATCGCACCATAACGTTTCTCTTTTTAAGGTTCCGCCGGCGACGAACTGTTTTGCGGGTTTCTATCGGTGGTGGTGCGCAAATAGAAATCGCCGGCGTTGTTGCCATCGTCTTGAGCGTTGCCCAACAGCGCGTCAGCACCGCTTCCGTTCATCGAAGCTTCATCTGATGCCGCACGCGCCTTTCTCTCGAAGGAACGGGTGGCCATGCTCGAGCCTGGGTGCGGTGGAAGCGGACTGCCTTCCCCGCCCGTCGCGTTTGTTCCAAAGGCGACCGCATCAATCACCTCGTCGATTTGGTCGACGGTACGCATCAACCGAATGGCGCCCGTCTCACCCAAACCAACTGTTGCACCCAACCACGCGAAGTCGAACGGCGGGCCGATGTACGCAGTATTTCCCGTCAGCACATAACCATGAGCTCCAATCGAGGTATCCCCTGGGAAAATCACTCGGCTCAGCCAGGGAGATGTGGCCCCGGCAGACTTGGTTTGCAGCGTCCATCCACTGAGGTCGACCGCTTGGTTACTCGGGTTATAGAGCTCGATAAATTCGTCAAAGGCCAAACCAGTGCCTCGAGGGGCAAACTCACTGATGACGATGTGCGCCGTCTGAGGAATCGCCTGCACAGTGACTTCGGCGCTCACGGAATCTGTTCCCAACGTCACCGACACCGTACCCGTCGCCAAAGGCAGCGCCGCCTCGTCGACCGTGAAATCAAAGCTGACTGAAGTCTCATCGGCAGGCACGGTCACCGTCACTGGAGCAATCCCCAAATTGCTCGGCGTCACACTCACCGTCAAATCGGTCGCCACGGCCGGGGGAATGTCGAGGTGAGCGGTAAACGTTTTCGTCGCTCCGACAGTGACCACTGCGGTGCCCGGCTCAATGGAGACTAACTTTGCGACGTCGTTGGGCCCTAAGACACGCACTTGTGCAGTACGGAATGAATCACGCAAGGTGGCGGTGAGGGTGACGAGACCTCCGTCTGTGGCGGTGATTCCCGTCAGGCCCACTTCTTCCGAAAGATGGCCCGTCGGCACGATGATGAGGCCGCCATCAGCGACGAGCACTTCTGGACCAGAGCTGGTCACAGTGACCGCCACATCTTGAAGTTCTGCATTCGACAACTGAATCATCAACGGCATAGGCAGCGTCGTCGATTGCCCCTCACGAACGAAGACGACAGCGGGGTCGAGGCCCGTCACCACCGCCGGCCCAGCGATGAAATCAACGGCCGAGCGAGGCTCTAACTTGTACGCGCCGTTGCGGTATTCCAACACGCCGATGATGGACTCGAATTGAGCACCCACCGCTGGGAAGGGTTGGGTCAAATACAAGTAGTCGTTGACGCGGAGGCCACCCGTCACCACAAACTCATTGAGCGGAGGTCGGTCACCCGGCCCCGCATCAGGCGTGGCATTGAGAACGGTCACGTGGTCGACGCGCACCAGCACGCCTTCCAACTTCGCTCCGATTCCTCCGTCGTCATTCGCGACATCACTCGGGTCAACCAGCACGGGTGCCGGCAAAGTATTCCCAGAAGACAGAATCTCAATCCCACCATCGCCGGCAGGGCCCGGGCCCGTCAGCTGAATTTGACCGCTGAAATTGGCCGGTGTTCCGCTGGGAATGCGTACGCGGTCTCCAGCGACCACACCTGGAGTCGGCTGGTAGACGAACAAGCCTGAGTAGTCACGGCTGGTAAATTCAGGGTCTGTATCGAAGACTTGAATGAAGTAGCCGTAGGGGCCTGACGCAGTGACGAGTGCATTGTTGATGGCCACACTCTGCCCGACCGGAGACACCCCTGTTTTGATTGCATAGATGGTGGCTGGGCACGGCGCCGCGCCGGGGTTGCTGATCAACGGGCAAGTATCACATGCGTCACCTTTGCTGTCGGCATCAGCGTCTTCTTGATTGGGGTTCGCATTGACAGGGCAATTGTCTCTGACGTTCGCAACGCCATCGCGATCTCGGTCATTGGGGTCAAACATGGTGCACGTACTGCCTGCATTCAGCGGGCACGGGTCACACACGTCGCCCACTTGGTCTGCGTCAGCGTCGGCCTGAACGCCATTGTCCATCGGGCGAATGGGGTTGAACACCAAGGGGCAGTTGTCTGAGGCATCAGCGATGCCATCTTTGTCTGCATCAGCCACATCTGAAGGGTATGTGGTCGACCCATTTTTACTGTTGGTTCCTTTCGGGCCGGTGGCAGCACGTTCAGGCACACACGAGGGTTCTCCCAGCGGAGCGGTACATGAATATAGGGGATAAGTCGTCTCGTTGGCGGTGGTGAGGAGCGCCAACGTGTCAGCAGCGTTGGAGCCCGTCAGCGCGGTCAATTCACCTTGAATGCAGGCGGCTTTGGGCACTCCGCACACCTCGATGGACTCGCACTTCGAGGTGGGGTCAAAGGCAGCCACCAGAGATTGATCTCCATACAGCACCTTGCCCCCACGCATGGTCATCACCACGTCTTGGGGCTCAGCGGCGATGATTGAACGGTAGAAACTGACGCCTGGTCTGCGTTTGTAGATGGCGATGTCACCCAAACGCCCGGTGGCGATGCGGCCGATGCTGGCCGCGCTCATGGTGGCTTCAGCTCCATTGGCCGTGACGATGCGCCAAAGGGCTTCGTCGCTCAACGCGTTGTTGAATCGGGTTTGATTGAGCGAATCAGCACAGCGCAATTCGCGCAGCAGATTCATCGAACCTGAAATCGTCCAATCGGTGCCCAAGGCGATGTTGACGCCGAGGTTTTGGTAGAGCGGAACCGCCGCCGTGTCACCGTAGAGCGAGACGTTGGAACGCGGAGACCACACCAGCGAACTGCCTGTTTGCGCCACCAAGGCAATGTCTGCGGCGGTCAAGCCGATGCCGTGTACCAAACCCGTGCGCGCAGAAAGAATGCCTACGCCGCCCGCTTGCGACAGACAGGTGAACTCATTGTTGGCGCTCTGCTCAATGCCTTCTGACACGTGCGCCAAGTACGCCGAGGTACCCGGAGCAGTGGTGGGCACAGAGGAATAGCCACAGCCCGAAGTCAGCTCGCGGCCGTCGGTGTCTCTCAATGGAAAGGTATCTGACGTGACGCCCGACGTGCCTGTGATGGTGCCCTGCTGACCTGCGACAGAAGAATCGAGGTTGCGCAGCAAACCGCCATTGCCATTCGTCGTAAAGGTTGCCCCTACAATCGAAGTCGTGCCTGACATCACCTGCCGAAGCTCGGCCCAGCGAATTTGGGCATTGGTCGCGTTGCCACCGTTGTTCAGCTTGGTGTGACCATCATGGCCGGTGCGCCAATCGTGTCGGTGCTCGAAGCGCTCGGCCGTCGACATGGCAGGGTTCGCTTGAAAGCTGATGTGGTCGTGCGCATTGATGAGCCCTGGCGACACGACGGCTTGTGGGCAAACCACTTGTGTAGCCGTCGAGGCACCTGCTGCAGCTGAACAATCACAAGCAGCGCAGGTGATGTTCCCTGTTTCATCAATCAGTACTTGGCCGCCGACATAGCTGACGCCGTCGGTCAAAATGATGCCGGTGATGAGCCGACCGGCGTTTCCTGCCGTCACTGCACAGGTTTGGCCTGCGGGAACAGTTTGATTCATGCCACTGCAACCCTTGATGGTGGCCGTCTCAGTCAACGCCGAGCAATTGGCTTCACAGCCATCGCCGCCCACTTGATTGCCGTCGTCGCAAACCTCTGTGCCTTCGCGGATACCGTTTCCACACCCCGCGGGTATGCACATTTGTTCACAACTCGTGCCTCCGCCGCCATTTCCTCCCGTACCGTCATTTCCTCCCGTACCGTCATTTCCCCCCACGCCCCCATCGCACTGACAATCTGTGCCACCGCCCCCGTTGCCCCCACCCGTCTGGGGGCCGCAGGTTTCGCTGCCGTCCTCACACTTTTGAGGCTCTTTACAGCCCCACAGGGCCACACCGCACACCACGACAAGGAGCAAAAAACGAAATTGTTGAGTCATTGTAAAACCATTCCAAACGAAGCCGGCCAGAGAACTGCCCAGAGCATCAATGAGAGAGAATATTAAATTCAACCCGACGATTATTTTCACGGCCTGCGGGGGTGGTGTTCACATCAGCCGGGCGATCAGCACCGAAGCCGACAGCCTTCAAGCGATCAGCGGCCACACCTTGTAGTACCAAGTAGTCCACCACGGCCTTAGCGCGTTGCGCTGAGAGCTCGAGATTCTTCGCCGCATTCCCTGAATTGTCCGTATGCCCTTCAACTTGCACCACCGTAATTTCGGGGTGCGTCGCCAATACCGAAGCGAGCTGATTGAGCATGCCGTTTGAGCGCGCCTGAATGGTGGCTTTGTTGGTGTTGAAGAAAACCTTTTCTTTAATCACCAATTTCTCAGTGGTGATGACCACCAGTTGCTTCTTCGCCGCTGGGCAACCCTGATTGTTAGCCGGACCTGCTTCGTTGATGCAGTTGTCCAAATTGTCTGCCACTCCATCGGAGTCGGCATCGGGGTACGGACAGCCCTTGTTCGAAACCGGGCCTACCTCATTCTTGCACCCGTCAAGGCGATCAACCGTTCCATCTTGGTCGGCATCGGAATCAGGGCACCCTTTGTTCTCGGCCACGCCCTTCACGTCGAGGCACTCGTCGAGTCTGTCGACCACGCCATCGCCATCTTTATCGGTGTCGAGACAGCCTTGGCCACCAGGTGAACCGGCCACTTCAGGGCAACTGTCTTTCTCATCATCGATGCCGTCTTTGTCTGCATCAACTTCAGGACAGCCATCTTGGTCGGCAATGCCATCTTTGTCTTCAGCGTCATCACGGCACGCGTCGACGTCGTCTTCGATGCCATCTTTGTCGTTGTCTTTGTCAGGGCAGCCGTCGACATCTTGGTAGCCATCGACGTCTTCAGGCTCATCGACACACTTGTCGTTGTCACCTCTGATGCCGTCGCCGTCGTAATCAGCATCGGCCGGAGTGGTCTGCGGCGCGCCGATGGTGAACGAGATGCCAAACATCAACAGCATGTTGGGAGCGCCATCGGTACCGACGCGCTGACTGAAAAACATGTATTTCGCCAAGGGGCCAACTGACAGCCCTTCAATCAGTGAAAACTCAGCGCCGAGGCCAACATCGAAGCCGGGGCCAAAACCGCCAGAAGCGACGGTGAAATGCGAGTCGACCCAGGCGTTCCCCCACACGTTTCCCGAGCGACCATGTTGGCCGGGGTTAAACGCGTAACCACGCTCATCGTTGAAGAGCCGCAGACGCAAACCGATACCGCCACCGAACACAGAGCCTTCGTGGAGATAGGAGCGATCTGTCGCTGACGCGCCGAAGAATTCTATCTGTGGTGCGATGGGGCCGAGAACCTTGATGGCCGCGGTGTCTACTTTCAGCGCCGCACCGGTGATCAACTTGTTTCGATCGAGGCCCGTGCCCACCATCGGGTCTAAGTGAAAATTCACTGCCGCCTTTTCAGCTGAAGAGTACGACGCGGCCAGCACGGTCGAAACGAGCAGAAGACGAAGGCGCATGGTGTGAGTCACTCCCAAAAGAAACAGCGCGCGCACCCTAGGCCTAGACCCACGAGCGCAGCCAGTGCTATTTCGAAATGTTCGCCACGTGAAAGAAAGGTGACTCTCGTCTAGGGTGCGCGCTTATGGCGACTCCGAAGACCCCCATTGATGCCGAGGCACTGCGGAAAAAGCTGATGGCCGACCCGACCACCCAAGGTATCGCCAAGAATCTTGGGGTCGATCTCAATGGGTATGTTGAAAAAGTGGTCTATTTTGCGATGAACCCGGACGCTGAACCCACGTTTGAAATATTGAGCGACGAAAAAATCAAAGAGATGGGTCATACGCCGCCCAATGAAGAAGCCATGTTGCAGTATGTGAAAGACGTGATTGCTATTGGCAAGGTCGCGGATCACACCGAATACACCGACCCGAAGAAGAAGCTGATTGAAATTGATTCTCCTCTCGAGCCATCGAATCAAGAAGCTGATGCGGAATTGAAGACTGAGCTGGATAAGCAGCTTCGCGGTAAGCGCGGGGGGAATGGGTGAAGCCCAAGGGTTGAACTCTTTGCTTTGGAGGACCCCGGTTAGTTGACAACCACTGCGCTCAAATTGCAGAAAGTTGGTTACCCCTCTCTCGATGACGGGGGGAAAGGTTTTACCGCTAATACTTTTCTCCGTCTTCTTCGGTCATGTTCAGATGGTCGACTCATCTATCAAAGAGTTGATCCGATTGACCTTTCTTAAGAAAATCAGGTCCCCCACATCGAACGTGGCCCCCCAGCTGTCGGGGCTCAGCAACTTTCCTCGCGGCTCGTCGACAACACCTTACAGCTTCACTTCTCATCGACTTCGTAAAGGACATCATCATGAGCTTCTTAAACAGCATCAAGAACTTCGGGAAAGCAGTCGTAGGCGGCATTAAATCAGTTGGTAAAGCGCTGACCAGCGTCGATGGGTTGCTGAAGGTCGGAGCAGGGTTCCTCACCGGTGGGTTCCCGGGAATGATGTACTCCCTCGCCAAGCAGATTCCCCAGATGAACTCACTCACCAATCTGTTCTCTGGGTTTGTGGGCAAGTTCATGAACACGGCTACCGACTGGCTCTCGCGCTCGGGTCTTGGCGGAGTGTTTGGATTGATTTCAAACCTGCGCAACCCAAGTCAGCTGTTGGCAGCGTCGCGCGACATTGGCAATTCAATCCTCAACAGTGTCGGCGATGGAGTTGACTCCGCGCGTCGAAATGCTCAGGAAATAGTCTCTAAGCAGCACGCATCACAATTGCTCAACATGTTCTGAGCTGGAAAAGGGACGTCGGACTCAGTCCGATGGCCTCCAACCCGGAGCAAGTAAGCGGCGCCCGTCACCAGAACGCGGCGCCGTTTGATCATCAGGAAATCCTCGAGCACGGTCCCACAATTGGCAGGTGACTTGCCGATGTGATTGATCAAGCCCCTCGCAGTAGTTGGTAAAAAGGCAGCGCCGAATTTCCGCTCCTCGACCCAAGCGTAACTTCAGATGCCAGTCAGGGTCAGCGAGCGACTGACGGGCACTCGCCACCACATCGGCACTCTGACTTTCCAAAATCCCTTCAGCCTGTTCAAACGTCGCAATGCCTCCACAGGCGATGACTGGCGTCGATAAACCTTCCGCCAGCAACGCCTGCTTCACCTCTCGCACCGCCTCTACATTTCGGCCCCAGGGAGTGGCCAACTTGGTCGTGGGCATGCATTCATGGCCAGAAATCCCGGTGTAAGGGTAAGCGGCCGCGCCCACTTTGGGTGGTTTGGCATCTTCGAATTTGCCCCCGCGAGAAAGTGACACGAAATCGATTCCCGCGCGCGCGAATGCTGCCCCGAAATAGGCCGCCTCTTTCGGCCCATTTCCACCCTCGATAATTTCATCGGCCAAAAACCGACAGCCCACTGAACACGAAGCCGGCACGGCTTTCCGGGTCGCGGCAAACACTTCTAACGGGAGCCTCGCTCGCTCTTCTTTGGAGCCGCCATAGCCATCAGTGCGCGTATTCAACGCACTGAGAAATGAAGCCATGGTGTAGGCGTGGGCGTAGTGCAATTCGATGCCATCGAAGCCCGCTTGAGCACAGCGCGCCGCAGCTGCTGCGAAGAGCCCAGGCAACACCTGAGGGAGCGCTGCAATGTGCGGCAGGTGAGTGTCGGTGACCCGTTCGCGCAAACCAAAGTGCAGCGCTTCGAAATCGCGCGCCGGAAGAATCGCTTTGAGACTCTCGTCATCAAGCGATTGGAGATGCGTCCGCACTTGCACATCGCTCCATTCAGGCCGAGCCACAGCAGCGCGCAATTGCGGTGAGAGGGGTAAAAAACGAGCGAAGAAAACCTCTCTCGCAGGGCGACGCTTGATGGCTAGAAAATCGATGAGCTGAATGAAGAGTTTCGTCTCTCCTCCACTCGCTTGCTTCACGGCCTTCACCAAACGAGTCAAACCCTCAATGAATCGGTCATCACCGGCACGCAACAATGGGCCTGACGGCACGTCGCGAATTCCGGTCGCTTCCACCACCAACACTCCCGGGCGACCTCTTGCGAATCGCTCGTACCAAGCGATGACTTCAGGCGTGACTTCCCCCGCTTCGTTCGAACGCCAGGGCACCATTGCAGGCACCCAGGTGCGCGTGTTTGCCCTCACTGGACCCAAGTCAATCGGCTGAAACCAACGCGCTTGGGCTGCTTCGTCTTGTGTCGGCCAACGCTCGACTCTCAGCAGTTTTTCGCGACGCTTGTCAGACACGCGGCTGCCATTCATTTTTGTCGTACGCGAATTTTCTGAGGCTGAACATGGGGCGTTAACGCTTCTTAAGGTGCCTCCGCCTTTCATGAAAGAGAGGTCGAAGCGTTTTGACGAAGGCCGCGCTAGCGTGCGCCGCAATGCGAACATTGGGAATGCTGGCCGCACCAGGAACGTGGGCTTCTCCTGGGCAACCCTTGGTGGGGCGTACGGTGGCAAATGCGCAGTTTCTCAAAGCGCTGCTGCGGTATTCCAGTTTTGAAGAAGTCGCTGTGTTCATCGGCGAAACCGCTGACCTCCCTGCGCTCGAAACACTGACCGAATCGTGGAATGTGCCGGACGAGCGACTGGCGGCTTACACGCTGTGGCAGCTGCCTGAACTGCTTTCGCGTGGAGGCGTCGACGTGCTCCACCACACCTCTCACGTTGACCGGCTGTACGATTTGCTCGCTGTCCGCGACCGATTTTCTTCAAAGACTTTGCCTGTCACTGGGCAAATTCACTCGTTGTCATACCCTCGTTTTCACCAAGAATTGGCGCGCCATCTTTTGATTCGCCCCTCGTTGTCGGACGGGCTTTTTTGTTCCTCGAGCGCAGGTCGCACCGTGGTCGAACGCAGTTTCGAGGCACTCGAAAAAGAAGCGCATCGAGTGGGAATGACAGACACCATTCCTCGGTGGGACTTGCCTTTGATTCCACTCGGCGTCGACTTGGCCTCAGTCACCGGTGGAGACCGAGCAGCCACCCGTAAAGCCCTCAACATACCCAAAGATGCGTGCCTTCTCACCTGCCTCGCTCGCTTTACGGAGTACGACAAACTCGACCTCTTTCCTCTGCTGCGGGTGATGGAACGGTTGGTCAATCAACCCAGTGCTGGTGCACCACCCGTGTACCTGTTGCTCGCCGGAGCTCGGCAAGGCACGAAGACCCCTGAGATGTTGGAGCTCTGGTCTCGCCATTTGGGAGTGCACGAGCGCCTTCGCCTCAAAGTTGATTTTGCTGACGATGAGAAGAAACACCTCTTGGCAGCCAGCGATGTATTCGTTTCTCCCGTCGACAACGTGCAAGAGACGTTTGGCCAATCAGTCATCGAAGCGCTCGCAGCGGGGTTGCCTGTGGTTGCTGCCGACTTTGATGGATACAAAGACACCGTTGACGAGACTGTCGGCATTCGCGTGCCCACTCGGCTCAATGCAGACTGGGCAGAACTGTCTGAGTTGGCTCCGCTGCTGTATGAGCGGCCGCTGCATTTGGTGCTGGGGCAGTCTGTCGAAGTTGAATTGGTTCCGCTTGAAGCGGCTTTACGCGCACTGATTGAAAATCGACTTCGCCGAGAGCAATTGGGCAAAGCCGCTGCTGAAAAGGCGCGCCTTGTGTACGACTGGAGCGTGGTCATTCCTAAGTATGAATACGAATGGCATCGGCTTGCGGACACCAATGCAAAACCGAAGGGTACTTCGCACCCATTGCGCCTCGACTACCCTACTTTCTTCGGGCATTTCCCAACCGCTCACTTCGACGCCTCGCGGCGCGTGGTGCGAAGCCCGAAATCAAATGACTTCATTATTTACCCCGAGCTCAAACATCTCTTCGTCGAAGAAGATGTACGCGCACTCTTAAGCCACGCAGAAACACCGCGGTCACTGAGCGAGTTAGAGGAAGAAATGACGTGCCGATTGGTCGACCGACGGCCGTGGGTGTCTCGCTTTGTGGTGGGTTGGCTTTTGAAGCAGGGGCTTGTTTCTCTCGTGCCGACGTCGAGCTGACACAAGCGGCCTGGACAACTCGGAATACGTCCGAATAAGAGCTTTCTCTTATGGTGAACCGTCTTTCTCGCTCCAATACGCTAACCGGTACCGGGGCCAATGAAGGGTGGGTAACGGAAGGCTCGGTTGGTCTCTAAAGCGTCGATGGAGAGACAATCACTTTGGGCAAAACCTGTCATGCAGCGCATCTGGCGGGCACACGCTACGCAAATCAGCCTTGTGATGCAGCATGCTGCTGCATACGTCATCGTGTCTGGGCAAAGGAGTGAGCAGCGCAGGCAGCAAAGAGCCATAGGCTCAACGCGCCAGCTTGTATACGGGTGACCATAATTCCCTCAGTGTAGACCAACCATCTCTCCTGGAGGAACCCTAGACTCAAATTGAGTTTCAGTTTCAAACCCGCCGCCCAATGCTGGGCCAATTATTCAATTTTCCAGGTTCGCCAGTAATTTCTCGGCCACTGAAAAATCTAAGTCATCTATCGCTTTGAGCAGGTGCGCGAAGTCCACAGGCGGCAGCCGCCTTTCAAGAGCGGGAGAAATGACGGCAAAGAAATTGAGGGCCTCTAAGTCTCTCTGCCGGAGGAGGCCGGTGAATGTCTTGAGGCTGCCAGCCGCAAGCTCAACCGAAGTCTCTGGGGGCAATCGAGGGGCTCTCACTTCGCCCAGAGACTGCACAAGCGAAGCTCGAAGTCGTCTCGCCTCAAACTGACATTGACGAAGGTCATTCACCTGGCGCGCAACCAGCCCAGAACGAATTGAGTTCTCAGCTTCAGCTAAAGTCTGAGCAAATTTTTGGGCACCCAAGTTAAGCGCCATGCCCCGAAGCTTGTGTACTTGCTCAAGTGGCGCAGGCTGCGAATCAATTCCAACCAACGCGGCCAAGAAAGATTCGAGCTCGCTCAGAAGGCGCGTCAACAGTCGCAGAAACATGCCTCTGTCCCCGCCCAGGCGCGCGCGTACCTTTTGACTCTCAATTCCTTCGATGACTGGCCAATTAGCCTCTTTGTCTGATTGAAGCCAAAGCGGTTTACCTTTGAACCGCTCGTTTCGCGCTTGCTCAACATATCGCCGAATTCCGGCAATCAAGTCCTTTGGTTCGAATGGCTTCGTCACGAAATCATTCATTCCTGCAGCCAGGGCTTGTTCGCGCTCTGACGCCAAGGCCCCAGCGGTAAGCGCAATAATCGGCAGCTGGGCGAACCTCGAGTTCTGACGAATTCGTCTGACCGTTTCAATTCCATCGAGGTCTGGCATCTGAATGTCCAAAAGAACCAAATCAAATTGAGGCACTTCGCTGGCCAGGCGTTCGATGGCTTCGATGCCATTTGACGCCGTTTCAACCTGAGCTCCATCGAGGGCGAGCATGCGCTGAGCAATGTCTCGATTGACGTCGCTATCGTCGACCACAAGTATTCGCAGCCCTGTAAGTTGTGGAACCTGGCCTTCGGGCTCGACCCTCGCAACATACCGAGGGCCCATGCCAGTTCGTGCTGTCACGGCCCGGGTGACCGCGTCAAACAACATCGACGGTGTGACCGGTTTACTCAGAATGGCATCTGCGAAGTTGAAATTGGCCTCTCCCTGAAGTTGCATGAGGTCACGCGCGGTAACGACGACTGCGCCACGATGTGTTTCCACTCCCAAAGCATCGCGTACCGCTGTCAGGCATTGCGAGTCATTCATGCCCGGAATTTGCCAATCGAGCACGAGAGCGTCGAATGGTGACATCATCTCTGCTCGTTTGAGCAGGCGTTCATGCACCTCCTCGAGCGAGGCCGCGCTTTCGACGCTCCACCCAAGGCGCATTGCACTGGCTGAGATGGCGGAACGCTGCCCCTCGTGAGCATCGGCTACCAGCAAGGTAAACGGAACAGGAGCCACTTCCCGCGCCGGGCCCAGCCCGAAGGGAATTTCGCACCAAAAGTGTGAGCCTTTTTCGACAACACTGTCCACTCCAACACAACCACCCATCAAGATTGCCAACTGTTTAACGATTGCAAGACCGAGCCCGGTTCCCCCAACGCGACGAGTGCGACTCTCGTCGGCTCGCGAGAAGCGCGTGAACAACCGAGGGAACAAAGATTTGTCGATGCCGGAACCCGTGTCGTAGACCGAGAATCGCAGCCATACCTTTTCCTCCACGTCGCGAATGCGCGTCAGCTCAAATCGAACCGTTCCCTGTTCCGTGAATTTTATGGCGTTGGAAATCAGGTTCATGAGAATTTGAATCACACGCCCAGAGTCACCGACAAGAAACTCGGGCACGTCTTGGGCAATGTGCATCACCAGCTCGAGCTGCTTCCCCACAGCGTAGCCAGCCATCAGACCGGCAACCTCGTCGAGCAGCGGCGCCACCGAAAATGGCCTTGAATCGATGGTCTGTTGATTGGCTTCGATCTTCGACAAGTCGAGTATGTCGTTGATCATTCTCAGCAGCGTCTTTGCCGAGCGGTCGACCGTGAGCAATAGGCTTCGCTGGTCGTCGGTGAGCGCAGATTTTCCGAGCAAGTACGCCATTCCGGAAATCACCCCCAAGGGGGTTCGAATCTCGTGGCTCACGTTGGCGACGAAGTTGCTCTTCGCGATGTTAGCGGCCTCTGCCTGTTTAGAGCGCTCGCTGAGCTTTCGATTGAGCTCAAGAAGCTGGCTCTCGTGTTGTTTGTGCAGGGCTAAATCAACGGCAGCTCCGACATACCCAATGATGTCTCTCTTCTTATCTCTGACACTGCTCACCGTGAGTAACACCGGTACGCGTGACCCATCTTTCCTCAGGTATGTCCATTCGTTTGTATCGCCATTTTCGAACACCGACTTAATGACAAATACGTCGAAGGGTGTCTCAATATGTACATTCAGCTCACTTTCCAAAACAAGCCACCGTGCCTCAACCTCCGCGGCATCATGAAACATACCGGGGCCCACTTTACCGACGACTTCATCGGCCCCGTACCCCAACAATTCTTCAGCAGCCCGATTAAAAACAGTGATCAGTCCTTCGCAATCAGTAGCGATGATGGCCAGTCCTGCCGAGGCCAAGATGGCTTCTTGGAGAGCCTCGCTCTGCACAAGTGCTGCTTCGGCGATGCGTTGGGCTGAAACGTCCCAGTTCACGCCGACCATACGGAGCGCTTGCCCGGTTCCATCGCGGTGAAGTTTCGCTGCGGCGCGGAGGTATTTGACTCGGCCGTCTGCAAACAGAATTCTAAACGTCGAATTGAAATCGCCGGGGCCCGTAACAGCCGCGAGAAGCGCCGCTTCTGCGTTCGCCCTATCGTCGGGGTGAAGCGCTTGGCGCCATGCCTCGTAGAGGCCTGAAAATTGCGCCTGCCCCGTCTCGTAAAGGCGGTGCATCGTGTCGTCCCAAACCAGGGTGTTGCTTTGAATATCCCAGTCCCACACACCCATCTTTGCGGCAGAAGTCGCCAATTGGAGGCGCTCGCTCAGTTGCCGCAGCTGAGTTGCCGCTCGCTCCTGCTCGGTCGAATCTTGGAAAGTACCCACCAACCGCTCGACATTTCCCTGGGCATTGCGAAGGGCTTCCGCGCGAGCGACAGTAACGCGAGCTTCCCCGTCAGTTCGCCGAATCATCAACCGGAGTTGATAGCCCACGCCCGTCGCGACGGCGTGACTCACGGCAGCCATCAGCCGAGCCCATGACTCTTCGTCAAACAACACTTCCTGACCTCGGAAGTCCGGCGGGGGTTGCCGTGGATCGAGCTTGAAAATTCGAAAGAGCTCGTCTGACCAGGTCACCACCTCACTTGCGATATCGAATTCCCAACTTCCGACTTCGGTGATTCGTTGTGCTGCTTTTAACTGCGCAGTGGTGGCCTCCAGACGCTTGTTCGAGGCTTCGAGCTCAGCCGTTCTTACGCTCACCCGCGCTTCCAGTTCCTTGTTCGTACGGGCACTGGCTTCCTGAGCGTCGCGCAAGTCTTGAATGTCTGTGTTGCTGCCAAACCATTTTATGACTCGGCCGGTGGTATCAAGTTGAGGAACAGCTCTTGTCTTGAACCAACGGTACGCGCCGTCGAACCTGCGCACTCGAAACTCGGTGTCGAAATTGCCGACGCTCGCCGCCGCGATTCCCCAGGAATTCTTGGTTGCATCAACATCATCGGGGTGAATCTGTTCAAGCCAGCGGAAACCCAATTGCTCAGCCTCTGGTATGCCAGTGTATGCGACCCACTGGGGACTCAAATAGTCGCACGTGCCGTCGGCGCGACAGGTCCACAACATGTGGGGCAAAAATTCTGCGAGTTTACGGAAGTTGTCTTTACCGCCGCTTACAATCGGTTGCTGACTTTGAGTCATGGCTTTTTTCCTCAACCCAAAAGAGACAGTTTTTTGTCTTCCTTCCCGGGGTCGAGATGAGCCATTTCAACCCGGTTACGGCCACCCTTTTTTGCTAAGTACAAGGCGCGATCAGCCGCCTCGAGCAGCACGCGCTCAGACTGTACAGGTAGGCCTTCCGCCGGCCGCTGGAGGAATCGTTGGGCTGAAGCGAAGTCGCCCACTCCGCGACAGGCGCCGCCGATGCTCACTGTAACGTAGGGGGCCAACGGTGAGGCGCAGTGAGAAATCATAGAATTCACTACTGCGGCTCTGAGGGTATTGGCCACAAACTGAGCACCGGCCGCTGACGTTTCGGGCAAAAGCACCACGAACTCTTCACCACCAAATCGCGCAGCCAAATCTGCAGGGCGTTGGGCTGCTTGCGCCACTACGGTTGCTATGGCCTTCAAACACTCGTCACCCTCGATGTGCCCATAACTGTCGTTAAACGACTTGAAAAAATCGACGTCAACCATAAGCAATGCCAACGGAAAACCCGAGCGTTCGGCCCGATTCCATTCCTTGGTGAGGCGCTCATCAAAAGACCGCCGATTCGGTATGCCAGTCAAGGCATCCGTCGTCGATAACGAGCGCAAACGGTCTAATTGCCTCTTGAGCTGAAGGTGAAGTCGAACACGCAATTGAACGCGCAAGGCACTGACTGGCTTTGAAAGAAAGTCCGCAGCGCCAAGCTGAAGCGCCTGGGTCTCGAAATCGACATCATCTCGCGCAGTAACAAAGATGACCGGAACATCGCGCAGTTCATCAATGGCTTTAAGCCTTTTAAATACCTGAAACCCATTCTCACCAGGCATGGAGCCGTCAAGCAGAATGAGGTCTGGCGGCCTCTCTTGCGCGCTCTGGACCGCATCTTGACCATTCCTCGCAAACCGCACATGTGAGTAGTCTGCAAGAGCAGACCGAAGAACATGTATCGCAGATGGTTCGTCATCGACAATCAGAATGCTGTGTCCAGCCTCGTTATGGGGTGGTTCCGCCATAAGCTTCCAGCGTACTTCGACTGAAGTGGGTTTGCGAGAATCGTTGCGTGTATGTCAATGTCCGCAGACTGCGGCCGGGGTGCACTTCTCTAAAAAAAGAATTGAAGCGGAGCCAACGTAAAACGCTTGTTCAACCAAAGCGACTTAGCGAATACCGACCATTTCAACTGGGCGGACCCAGGTCTCAAATTGAGATTCAGTGACAAAGCCGCTCACCAACGCTGCCGCTTTAAGACTGGTGCCCTCTCGATGGGCTCGCTGCGCTATTTGTGCTGCCTTCTCATAGCCAACATGCGGGGCTAACGCCGTCACCAGCATCAGCGAATTCTCGACATGCGCAGCGATACGTGGGCGATTCGGTTCCAACCCTGTCACGCAATGCGTACGAAACGAGTCCATGCCGTCTGCGAGAAGACGGCACGATTGCAATACCCCATTGATGATGAGCGGCCGAAACACATTGAGCTCGAGATGCCCATTGGCGCCACCCATCGATACGGCGACGTCATTGCCCATTATTTGCACACACACCATGGTGAGCATTTCGGCCTGAGTGGGGTTCACCTTCCCCGGCATGATGCTCGAACCGGGCTCATTTTCTGGCAACAGCAGTTCACCAAAACCAGCCCGTGGCCCACTCGCCAGCAACCGCATGTCAGAAGCAAATTTAAACAGCGATACCGCTAACCCTTTTAATGCACCATGCACGTGAATCAATGCATCGCAGCTGGCCAAGGCTTCAAATTTATTTTCAGCCGAACGCACAGAAAAACCAGTGAGCTCGGCCAGCTTGGCTGCCACTGCCTCTGCATACCCTTGAGGTGCGTTTAAACCCGTACCCACTGCGGTTCCACCGAGGGCGAGTTCACTCAGGTGCGACAATGTCGCTTCAAGATGTCGTTCTGCGTGGCGGAGCTGCGACGCGTACCCCGAAAATTCCTGCCCTAAAGTGAGGGGCGTCGCGTCTTGCATGTGCGTGCGGCCCAATTTCACGATGTCTTTGAACGCTCGCGCCTTGTCCTCGACGACCTGAGCGAGCGCATTGAGCGCCGGGACAACTCGACTTTTCAGGGCGCCCAAAGTCGCCAAGTGCATTGCGGTCGGGAAAGCGTCGTTGCTTGACTGGCTCCGATTCACGTCATCATTGGGGTGCACGAGTCGCTCTTCTCCTCGTACGCCTCCGAGCAATTCTGAAGCGCGATTGGCCAACACTTCATTGACATTCATGTTGGTTTGCGTGCCGCTTCCTGTCTGCCATACAGAAAGGGGGAATTCGCTGTCGTGTTTGCCCTGAAGCACTTCGTCGGCCGCTTGTACGATGGCGGTAGACTTTTTTTCATCAAGCCCTGCAAGCGTGACATTGACCAGCGCGGCCGTCTTTTTAATTTGCACCAGCGCGACGATGAGTTCCTTCGGCATCGTCTCATTTGAGACTTGAAAAAAGTGCAACGAGCGCTGCGTTTGAGCCCCCCAGAGTTGGTGCGTGGGAACTTCAATAGCGCCAAATGAGTCTTTTTCAGTACGAGTCGCCATACCTCGGACTGCGTACACCTATTCCGCGCTGGCAGTGAAGTGAACAATCGCCTGCGAGCTAGTGAGTTAAAAACGTGTCTAAAGGCGCTCGCTCGGGCCCAAGCTTTGAGTATGGCGCTCATTGCGGCGCGCTTTGATTGCAAGTGCACATCGTCAGTTGGGCCCAGGAACGTGATGATTCTTTTACAGTGACGAGATGGCAGCTTCAAAGAAGACAGGGGTGGGCGGCAATGGTTTGTGAGCGAAGTCGCCTTGTTGAGTGCTCGTAGAATCGCCTTGAGCTCACGTTCGATAGAAGCCCAGAAGCGCTTGAGGTAGCGCTCAGACACATTCGAGGGAGACGCGAGCGTCGTGGCTGCCCGGCTTGAACTCGCCGAAGTGGTCGACTGGCCGCTCTCGAACGGGGGCCCTCAAAGCTGACCCCACCTGCGTCAACGAAAACTCGCAAGCAAGATTCCTCCGAGAAAGCTAGCGGTCTCGACAGAGGCAAGACTCCCCTTGGGAGGCTCTCCGGGGCGAGGGTCCCCGACAACGTACTCAGTGATGACGTCGCGCCTTTTCCAGGGGAGGGTCTTTTAAGTATCAGAAGGTCTACACGAAATGTCATCACAGGATACGTTGTCGGAGACCCTGGCCTGGTCGAGCATCACCCGCACTGCAAAGAGACCTTTGGAATTCCAGCATTGGCGCAAACTGCAACCTTACGGTCCAGCTGAACTGATTCACCGCTTTGGAAATCGCGCGCTGCCATCGCACGTCGTAGGCTAACTCGAAAGCGTCCTCGGCCAACACCCAGTCTTGAACCGTTCTCCCAGTCTTCAGGTTCGCAAGATGCATCTTCCACACTTTCCCCTCGAGTTCGGCCCACAGGAGCGACTGCGCTTCCGGCGACGGCGCGATGAAGTAAGGAGAAGTAAAATTTCGGACAGCTGGCCAAAGTGTAGGGGCAGCGTACTGAACGACCCAAGCTCGACTGCCTCGATGTCACGCCGCTCTACGTGGGAGCCCGCCGACACAAACAAGGCAACCCTCCTCCGTGTATTGGCATTGACCACAGACGAGACTTCGCAGACCGCAGTCGCCTCGGAGGGCGAAACAGCGCAGTCGCTATACTCCTCTCGAAATCGCATCACTTTCGAGCCGTGAAAATAAAGCTTGGTTTCGATACGGGAACTCTTCCAAGCGCAGAACCCCTCATCGACAATGCGCTATGACAGCCCCGTACCCATCAACTCACTCAAGCGCTCAATACGCCGTTGGCCATCGAGACCGAGCCCCACAAAGAACACGCCAGCAGCTTCAGCAGCAAGCCGGTCATATTTTGAGTCGCCCACCATCCACGCATCTGCGGGCTCGATACCCAATTCATGACAAGCCAATTGCAACAAGTCGGGTGCTGGTTTTGCTTGAAGAACGCGGTCAGCCGTCGCAAATGCGCCGAAGAAGCCTTTCAAATTCGCATGTATGACAATGCGATTGGCCAAGGCACCAACCGTATTGGTCACCAGTGCCACTTTAATTCCTCGGCTCACCAGCTGCGCCAAAAGCGGGTGCGCTTCAGGGTTGACCCACATGGAATCAAGATGCTGAAGAAAATGCGCCACGTAGAACGCATCGAGTTCAGCCACAGTGCAGCTCAAACCAAATACAGGCACATCAGCCGCTGTACCTTGACCAAAGGTAGGGAAGAATTCTTCGCGGGTAATGGGTCGCCCACGAAAGTGCGTACCCGCTGCTTCGACAACGCGAAACCAAACTTCCTCGCTTTTGACGAGGACTCCATCCATATCAAAAAGCACAGCGCCTGGCGTCACGGTGTCTCTCCTTTAACCCGCTCAACACAACACAGGAGCGAGTGCCTTTTGGAAAAGAGTCTGGCGACGACCGCGCTGGGACTCAAACTCAACGGGCCCTATAAAAGCAAGCCGAGGAAAGCGTCGCTCAAGCTCTTTTCGATTCGTCGCCACTGAGACGTCAGTCTTTGCTGACGACTGTGACAACAGCACCGCAGCCACCGGAATCTTTCGTGAAGCCAGGGCACCCAAAGACAGCGCTGTATGATTCAACGTGCCTAAACCGGCGCGGGCCACCAGCACGACTGGCATTTTGAGTGCCTCAATCAAATCGATGACGTCGTGCTTGGCATCGAGCGGTACACATAAACCGCCAGCACCTTCCACCACTCCGGCGCCTTCGCCGAGGCGCTTAAAACCCAAAAGCAATCGCTGCCATTGTATGCGCCGTCGCTCAGCCCGAGCTGCCAACGCGGGCGCCAATGGCGCTTGGAATCTATAGAGACATACCGTCTTTGGTGATTGCCACCCTCCCCCAGCACGCTGCAGTCTTTCGCGGTCATCACCTGCCCCGCTCTCGCAAGGCTTAAACGCGAACGGCCGAAGCCCACGAGCAGCCATCAGCGAAAGCAAAGCCACCGACGCTTCTGTCTTTCCTACGCCCGTATCTGTACCAGTGACGAAGAAGCGAGCGCTCAAGAGAACACTTCTTCGATGGCCCCCGCCAACGCGTCGACGAGCAATTGGGCTTCATCTACCGTAAGCGAAAGCGGAGGCACTAACACCACCACATTCCCCAACGGCCGCAGCAGCACGCTTCGCTTCCGAGCGGCCTGACACACGCGAAAACCGATTCGTTCAGCGAAAGGAAACTCTTCTTTCGTGGCTCGGTCTTTCACCAATTCCACACCCACCATAAACCCACGTCGGCGCACTTCACCCACGTGAGGCAAAGCGGCGATGCGAGAGAGACCAGCCGCCAAAACAGCCTCCGTCGGCTTCATTTTTTCAAGCGTGTTTTCTGTCTCGAAGAGTTTCAAATTCGCCAGCGCTGCTGCACATGCCAACGGATTTCCCGTGTAGGTGTGGCCGTGAAAAAAAGTCTTCAACTCATCGAAGCGACCTAAAAAGGCTTGGTATATCCGGTCGCCCGTGAGCGTCGCTGC
>JAYUVR010000325.1:0-6293 GCA_043753955.1 Archangium sp.
AGGCGTTGAACGCACGGTTGAATTGGTGAGTCGCGGCCGCGATGAAGCCACCGCAGGAGTTCAATTGGGACAAAAAGCCGCCGACGCCTTACGCGCGATAGAAAACACCTCGCAGCGGGCCTTGGTGGCGGTGGAATCAACGCAGGTCGAATCTGCGCGGTTAGAGACGCAAGGGGCTTCGCTCGTCGAACTCAGTCAACAAGTGACGGCGAGGGCCGATGAAGTGTCTCGCTTGGCGGCTGATCAAGCCGGGCAAGAGCGAGAACTCGTCAAACAAATGCAAGACATGTCTCGTACGGCGCGGCAAGCGCTGACCCGGGCCGACGCTCAGGTCAACACCGGGCGGGAATTGTCTGACGCTGTGTTGCGATTGACCGCGGCCATCGACGAAATTCGCATCTCTCAAACGCATCTCAAGCGAGGGGAAACAGCCATCAGCGAACAGGTGGCTGTGGTTAGAGAAGATGCACTTCGAGTGGTGCGAAGCGGCGACACGCTGGGTCGCATGGTGGAACAGCTCACGCACGAGGCCGACACGCTCGGCAATGAAGTCTTTCGCTTCCGGTTGCCGCAATCTCGAACAGGCGGCACCCTGTACGTCGGCCTCCATCGCGCGCTCACCGTTGAAACCACTCGAGGTCTCGACCCGCTCTTCACCATCGACCTTCAGATTTCTGAGATGTCGGCGGCGATGTATTCGACGTTGGTACGCGCTGAAGGTGGCGTGCTGGTCGCCGATTTGGCCGAGTCATGGGAAGCCGACCGCACCGCTCGTCGGTACCGCTTTTCAATTCGCAAAGGAGTCACGTTTTCTGACGGCGTGGCCCTCGACGCGACGCATGTCAAAGCGCACTTTGAGAGATTGCTCGACCCGAAGGTGGGCGCTCCTGACGCGGTGTTGTTCAAAGACATCATCGGAGTGGTGGCTTACACCGCTGGCGAGGCCAGCACGGTCGTCGGCATCGAAGTGATTGATTCACATACACTCGAATTCAGGCTCAATGAGCCCAGTTCTCTTTTCTTGCGATTGATGGCTTTGCCTTCAACCGGCATCACGAGGACTACTGGCAATGGCATCGTCGGTACCGGTCCATTCCGTCTGGTTTCTTTGGCGGCTGACCGGGTCACGCTCGAACGAAACCCGGCTTTCTATATTCGCGGGTTGCCGCTGTTGGCTCGGCTTGAGTTTCGCCTCTACCCGTCACGCAGTGCTGCGCTCGCCGCGTTTATTCAGAATGAGGTGCAGCTGGTTTCCTATCTCCATACGGAAAATGTGCATGATGCAGGGCTCGACCCCAAGCAGGCATTGACCGTCGATACCCCTTCAGTGTGGTTTCTGGCATTTCATTTTAAGACAGCACCTTTCGATGATGTCCGAGTGCGCCGTGCCATTCGAGCGGGGCTCGACGTGCGCGCCGTAGTGAATCGATTTCACCCAGGAGCGAGAGTGGCCCGGTCTCTCACCCCTCCAACACTTTTGGAAACGGAACGGGTGCACGAGCCGCGTACTGACTTGGCCTTGTCGAAGCGGCTTTTTGCTGAAGTTGGCCTTTCGCACTTGAAGCTGACCATTCACTGCCCGACGGATCGCGACACTCGAGAAGAAGACCAAGTGCTGTTCAAGCCGCTCATCGATGCAGGGTTGATCGACCTCGAACACGTGCAACTCAAAGATTTTTGGGACCAAGTTCGCGAAGGGCGATTGCCTGTCTACCGCGGCAATTGGATTGCCGACGTCGCTGACCCCGACAATTTTTTGTACATGCTACTCAACGCAAAAGCGCAGAGCTATTTCAGCATGGGCTATCAAAACGTCGAATTCGACCGACTCACCGACGAGGCACGGCTTTCAAGCGACCCTGAGCACCGAGAACAGCTGTATCGAAAAGCCGAAAACCTGTTGCGAGAAGACTGCGTGATGGTGCCGCTGTACCACGAGCGATTTCAAGTCGTGGCTGCGCAAAAGGTACATGGCCTGCGCTTGCACCAGACGCCCCCGCAGGTGCGCTTTGAGGAAATTTGGCTTTCGCCTGACGCCGCTTAGCGGTGCGCTTCTGCAGAGACAGGCATCAGCACGTCGCCGCGGTGAGGTTCAGCTTTGAGCGTAAAATTGCCATTGAGGAAGAATTCGTGAAATTCGAAGGGCAAGCCGTGAGCAGTGCGCCAATTGCCTGTGTCCATCAATTGAAAATGCAAATGCGGTTCCGTCGACATACCGCTGTTTCCAACCCGAGCGAGCCGTTGGCCTGTGGTGACGCGGTCGCCGGGTTTCACCAGCAGTGAGCCTTGCTTGAGGTGGCCCAAGAGGGTGAATTCGTCGGTGCCGTGGTCGATGACCAACACATTGCCGTAGAGATTGCCTCCAACGGCGCGGCGCGGGGTGTTGTCGACGATTCCATCTGTCGCCAGCACCACGATTCCATCAGCGGGGGCGAGCACATGCTGATTCCACGCAAAATAGTCTTCGTTGTGAGTGCCGCGGTCTTTTGACGTACCTCCGTTTTTGCGCACCAACAGGTCGAGGGCGAAACGCATGTCAGAGACTGAAGCGTGCCGGTTCTCGTCTCGAGTTCGCCCGCCCCACAGCACATTCCAAGCACCTTCCAGCGGAAACTTGAGTTTGACCAAAGGGCGATAGCTGCCATACGCAGTGGGCGCTTCTTTGTTGGCGCGGTTGAGATTGCCAGATACCAGGCGACCTCGTTTGTCCATGACCAGTTCGAGCTCGATTCCGCGGGCCCATTTCGAAACGGCCATCACCCGTTGGTAGACGAAGAGCGCATCGCGTTCAAAGAGGGTCTCACTGACTACTTTTGATTCTTGCCCATAGTTTTGCAATTCAGCGCTCAAGCGCTTGAGAGAGGGCAATGTCTGCACAGAGGAATGACCGCGCAATGCTTTGACATGTGCGCGGCCCGCGCCCAATGACGGTTCTGTCTGTAAAAGAACCAAGCTGAAGAGCGCCGCTGCAATCACCACAATTGCAGTATGGGTGAATTGATTTAAAGGCGGAATGTAGGCCCCCGCCGCTGGTGGGTGCGCTACTCGAATGGCACTACAGACACACGGTCTCCCGGTTTTACTTTGAGCAAATCACGTACAGTCTTTGGGAAAAAAACCACCTGATCTTCGTAGCGAACTTGAGTGCGAATGGCGCGAAAGCGATTGGGGCCGGTACTGCGTAAGACGCCCACGAGTACGTCTTGGGCCTCCAGGTCCCACGGTTCCTTACCTACGGTGGCGGTTCGAAAATGACGAATGAGCGTCACATCGCTCAGGTTCGCTTCGTAGTGCGGGCCTCCATCAAAGGGGTCAATGTGGCTTGAATATCGAAACCCGATGCGCTCGAGCATGCGTTGTACCCCCCGCGTTTGCGCCCCCACTTCACCGATGAGTTTCTGGGCGCTGACTGGAAAAAGCGTCGCGTAGATGTCTGATGAGGGAAAGAGCTCTTTGATGAATTCTTTATTTCGCCGAGAGAGTTGATCTGCCTGCGCATATTCGAGGCCGGTAAATTTCTTACCTATCGATTCCCACAACAGTGAGCGCCCATCTTCCATCAAAGGAGGGAGCAATTCGGCCAACACGTGTTCGCGAAAATGCGGCCGATGCATGCCTATGAAAAGAAAGCGAACGTAGCTCAGCTGTTTGCCAGGCTTTTCCGCGCCACTGCGGTACGGCGGGTCGACGACCAAGCCTCCAATTTCGGTGGGGCCTTCATAGTTGTACCCAATAGAAAGAACCTTGTGCCGGAAGTGTCTATCGATGCTCGCCGAGTAGTTTTCTGCTTCGGTGACTTGAAAGTAGATGTGCGGGGCATCTTTGGTGCCGTGTTGGGCGATGATCATCGAAGTGCCGATAATCATTTTGTTGCGAAGGTCTTCCAGCACGAAGAGGTACTCGCGCTTAAATGGGTCTTCAATTTTTCCCGAAAAACTCTGCACCGATTTGTCGATGAGGCTTGCGAGCACCTTTTTGTCGTCGGGTAGATTGACGCTGTTGAGCGTCGCCGCGAGGCGTTTTAAACCAGCGAGATCCCCCCGGGCTACATCTCGAAGCAGCAGCATGTGATGTCGTTTAGCCCGACCGACCCACCCCCGGCTACTTGTCGCTTCACGAGGGCAGGGTAGGCTTCAAAGTCTGCTCATGAAAGACGCCACTCAATGGCTTTTGACCCAGCTGGCCGATATGGAATCTGCGCTCGCCAGATTGGTCGAGCTCAATTCATTTACCGCAAATCGTGAGGGCGGTCAGCGCGTCGCGAGCGTACTCGAAGAAATCTTCACGCTCCCGGGTCTCACCGGTGAACGGGTCAAAAGTCAGCGCTTCGCAGACCACCTCATATTCCGCTCAAAGGGAAACCCTCGCCGCAAGCCCATCGCCCTCATCGGCCATTTCGACACCGTTTTCCCTCCCGGCGTTTTCGAAGGTTACCGAGTCGACGGCGCGTTGCGTCGAGGGCCGGGCGTGTTGGACATGAAGGGTGGTTTGGTGGTGATGGCGTGGGCGCTTAAAGCAGTCGCTCGCGTCACCGACTTTTCCGCCATCGCTCCGCTCCGAGTGCTCATCGTCTCTGACGAAGAAGTGGGTTCTCCCGAAGGAGCCCCTCTCATCGAGCTCAATGTGGCCGACTGCGAAGCGGCGCTCGTCTTTGAGTCAGGTCGAGGAAACGACGCCATTGTCACCCAGCGCAAAGGCACTGGAGCGGTGACCGCGCGCGCATTTGGGAAACCGGCACATGCAGGAAATGCCTATTGGGAAGGTGCAAGTGCCATTTGGGCGCTCTCACGCTTTGTCGATAGAGCTCAAGCGTTGTCCGATCGCACCACGGGTGTCACCGTCAACGTGGGGCTGATTCACGGAGGGACGTCTAAAAATACGGTGCCCGCTCAAGCACACGCTCAACTCGACATTCGTTTCCCGTCGTTCACTCTTTCCGAGCATCTCTGGGCACAATTGCAGACTTCGACTCAGGGACTGGGCATCGAGGGTACCCGCGTCGAACTTGAACCCGGGCCGGGTCGCACGCCGATGGAAAAAAATGCCGGCACCGATGAGCTCCTCAAGCGCTACGGCGCCTGCGCTGCAGCCTATGGGCTGAGTAGCGATGAGGCTCCGCTGCAGGGCGGCGGGAGCGACGGCAATACCGTTGCCGCGCTGGGCATTCCCACCATTGATGCACTGGGCCCACGGGGTCGCTTTTTTCACACCCCCGATGAGTACATCGAGGCCCAGACGCTCATCAGTCGAGCTCAAGCCCTGACTGATTTTCTGCTCTCAACCACCAGTAAAACGGGGTGATTTTAGTCTCTCAAGGTGCCCCTTGAAACCAAAGCCGATTGAGGCGCATGTTGTGGTCGAGTGCTTCGACTTCTTCAAAAAACAACGGCCATCACACCTGAGACGCTCGATGAGACGCTGGTGGTGCGCGCTCAGCGGGGTGAATCGGTTGCTTTTCGGGCGCTGTTTGAACGTCATGTGATGGGCGTTCGCCGTTTTTTGCGCGATTTGATTCGCAACAACGATGTGGCCGCTGATGCCACTCAAGAAACGTTTGTGCGAGCCCATGTTCAGTTGGCGAAGTTGGTCGATACAGATCGCTTCAAACCGTGGATTTTGGGCATCGCCCGCAATGTGGCCTTCGAAGCGATGCGCGTAAAACAGCATGAAGTGTTGGAAGACGACCACGACACTCCGGCCGCCGTCATTCCGTCACCAGACCCCGAGCGCGTGCTGCTTGACGCTGAATTGGCGCACCATTTTACAGAAGCACTGGGCACGCTTTCGAGCACTCGACGGGCGGCACTTTTAATGCGCGTTGACCACGGGCTCGCCTACGAAGACATCGCCGCTCAATTGGGTTGGTCGATACCGACAGTGAAAAACGAGATTCACCGAGCTCGCCTCAAATTGCGCGCTCATTTGTTGCCTCACCTCACCGGAGAACGTCCATGAGCCGATGCGGACGAACTCAGTCTCTTGAAGCGGCCGTCATGGGTGAAGTTCCTCATGCTGCGGCCATCGAATTGTATACCCATGCCCAACACTGCGCAGTGTGTCGCCACGAGCTCCAGTGGCTCGAAAGTGAACGCGTGTTGTTTCGTCAGCGCAGCGGGCGCGAAGAAGTCGACCATGTGTGGAAGGCCGTGGTTGAACGCCGGAGTCTGCAAGAAAAAGTTCGCCGCGGCTCTCGTACTGTCGTCGCCTTCGCCACCGCTGCGGCGGTATTGATTTTCGGTGTGCATCTCACCTCGCAGCCCATGAAGTTGGCTGCTGACGTGCGAGCCGAAGAG
>JAYUVR010000326.1:0-5814 GCA_043753955.1 Archangium sp.
CTGTTGGCCTTGGGTGTCATTGTGGTGGCAGCGCTCAAATTCGTGAGTGGCCCGAAGAGTTCTATTGTCATCTCTCTACGAGAACCGAAAGAGTCAAAAGACGTCTCTCAACGGGTTCCCTATACAGCGACCATCAATCCCGGCAACGTCACGCTCAATAGCCCTATACAGGCCGTCGTTCTTGAGCCCGGGGTATACACCGTCGAAGTAAAACTCGCGTCGGCCACCGCGGGTACCGTCTCAGAAAAGAAAGCCGTAACGGTAAAACCCGGCGTGAGCACCAGCGTTTCATTTACGTTTTTCCCACCCAAGCCTGCAGAGCCGCCTACGTGGTCAGCCGTTCTTACCAGCGACGAGCCAGACATCGAGATTGTTCGAGATGGGGTTTTTGAGGGCAAGACTCCATTAGAAGTAAAAGGGCTTGCACTCGACCAAGTGTATGGGTTTACCGCTCAGAAGTTGGGTTTTGAGCCCATTCAATTCACCTTGGACAATGTTCAAAAACAATCTCAGATACGACGAGAACTTGAGCTGAGGCCGATAAGAAAAAAGGAACCTGTTCGAAAAACTGAATCGACTTCCCCAAAGCCAGAACGGCCCATCAAAGAAGTACAGGCGAAAGAAGCACCGACGAAAACGACTGGTTCTCAGGCCGCAAAGAAAATGGGAAAAGTTCGATTTGGTTCTACCCCCCGAGATGCAGAGGTTTGGGTCGACGGCAAATACACGGGCCGAAAGACCCCCATTCCCAGTGGGAGAGAAATTGAATTGCCAGTAGGCACCCACAAGGTCGTCTTCAAATTGAATGGCACCAGCTTTTCGGCGCAAGACATCGAAGTGACCGAGCCGACGCTCGAGCAGCCGGCACTCATCGTCAAAGGTGCGCTTTAAGCGCTTCCCTGTTCAAACTGAGTCTTCAAGAAGGGCTCAGGTCGTGTCATAGATTGGGCATGGAGAGCTCCACCGCATCGTCTTCTGTGCAGACGTCGCCACCCGGTTTGACAGAGGGGCAGCCGTTCTCGTACCCGCTGTCGAGACCCTTCGTCGAGCCTGATTGGACTCGAATTCCCGGTTACCGCGGTGTCTCGCAGCAAGATTGGGAAAGTGCGCTTTGGCAGCGGCGCCACACCATCAAAAACTTGAAGGAGCTCAAGGCCGCCCTGGGGCCGCTGCTACCCGATTCGCTGGCCGCAGCAATCGAGCGCGATCAACTCGAGCGCGCCACCATGTCGATATTGATTACCCCGCATATGGTCAACACCATGAATACCGATGATTTATGGGGTGACCCATTACGCCGGTACATGTTGCCTGCTTTCGACGACAGGCACCTGATGTGGCCAAACCACCCTATGGCTTCGCGCGATTCGCTCCACGAAGCCGAAATGTGGAAGGTGCAGGGGTTGACGCACCGCTACCCCACGAAGGTTTTGGCTGAACTGCTGTCGACGTGCCCCCAATACTGCGGCCACTGCACCCGCATGGACTTGGTGGGCAACGACGTGCCGCAAGTCGACAAGCTCAAATTCTCTGTTGCCCAACCAGAGCGCTGGGCCCAAATGCTCGAGTACCTGCGCAAGAGCCCCACCGTTCGCGATGTGGTGGTTTCAGGTGGCGACGTGGCCAACGTACCCATCGGTCAGTTGGAAAACTTTGTCTCTGCGTTGCTCGATATTCCCAACATTCGTGACATTCGTTTGGCCTCCAAGGGCTTGATGGGCATTCCTCAGCATTGGCTCCAGGACAACGTGATGGCTGCGCTCGAGCGTTTGGCGAAGAAGGCTTTCGAGCGCAACGTCGACTTGGCTATGCATACGCATATCAACAATGCCAACCAAGTCACCCCACTTCTGGGGCGTGCTGCAAAGAGGTTGCTCGAATTGGGTTTTCGAGACGTTCGGAACCAGGGCGTCTTGTTGCGAGGGGTCAATGCCACTTCTCGTGATTTGCTTGAGTTGTCTTTTATGTTGCTCGACCACGCACGCATTCTTCCGTACTACTTTTATATGTGCGACATGATTCCCAATTCGGAACACTGGCGTGTTTCGGTGGGGACAGCGCAACAACTCCAACACGACATTATGGGATACATGCCAGGGTTTGCGACTCCACGCATTGTCTGTGATGTGCCTTATGTGGGCAAACGTTGGGTGCATCAAGTGGCTGACTATGATCGTGAAAAGGGCATTTCGTACTGGACCAAAAACTACCGCACCGGCATCGAGCGCGACGATGTCGATGCGCTCACTCGGCGTTACGCATACTACGACCCTGTCTTTGACCTCTCAGAGGCGGGGCAACAGTATTGGCGAGACCAAGCACTCAAAAATGCACCGTTGAGCCATTCCGTGCACGCGTAACGAGTTGCTCCAGCTGGTGCAAATTGCGGTAAGGCAAGCTGAAGTGAAGACAGAGCGCGCTCAACCTACAGACCCGGCGCTCCGTCGGAAAGAGCTCTTTCCAACGGCGACCGATGCACAATGGGGTGATTGGCGTTGGCAGATGCGCCATTCGGTTCGAGATGCGGCTGGTCTGGCCAAAGCCATACCGCTGACAGACGATGAACAAGCGGGTCTCGACTTGACGGCTACGCTTTTTCGCGTGGGGGTTTCGCCCTATTATTTGTGTCTCATCGACCCAAAACACCCCTTGTGTCCGATACGAATGCAGTCGATTCCCATCAAAGCAGAGGCGCATGTTCGGCCCGGTGAATTGGCAGACCCGCTCGGAGAAGACCCTCATCGGCCGGTCGAAGCCATCGTTCACAAATACCCAGACAGGGTACTGTTTCTCGCCACCGACAGCTGCTCTGTGTATTGCCGCCATTGCACCCGACGGCGAATCACCAAAGGAGGCCAAGCAGAACTGACGAAGAGCGCCCTCGAGGAGGGTCTCGACTACATACGCTCGCACTCAGAAGTGCGTGACGTGCTGCTCAGCGGAGGGGACCCGTTACTGTTCTCAGATGAGCGATTGGGGCAAGTGCTGGCTGCGCTGCGGAGCATCTCTCATGTCGAGATGATTCGTATCGGTACGCGAATGCCGGTGACCTTGCCCATGCGGGTGACTGAAGCGCTTGCTCAGCAATTGCGGCTTTACGCGCCGCTTTTTGTCGTCACGCACTTTAATCACCCGAAAGAAATCACCCGCGAAGCGCAGCGTGCGTGCGAGCTCTTGGTGGACCATGGGGTGCCGGTTGAAAATCAATCGGTCTTGATGCGCCGACTCAATTCAGAAGCTCGTATCATTAAGGAACTCAATCATGCCTGTTTACGCATGCGGGTACGCCCCTATTACCTTCACCAGATGGACGTGGCTGAGGGCTGCGAACATCTCCGTACGCCTTTGAGCAAAGGTGTGGAAATCATCGAAGCGCTTCGGGGGTGGACTTCAGGCCTGGCGGTGCCGCACTTGGCTGTCGATCTCCCCGGAGGAGGAGGAAAGGTGACTTTGCAACCGCAGTACGCTCTCGAAAGCACCGCCGACCAAACGGTATTGAGAAACTTTCGAGGCCAACGGTATGTCTACCCAGAGCCCGAACAGACAGACTGTGTCTGCCCCTACGACGCCGTGTGGACCAATCGGACGATGGCATGAAGTCGAGGGAGCGATTGGCGGAAGTTCTCGGCTTTTGCGCGTTGGTTGTGATGATGCTGGTGTTTTTGGCGTGGCGTCATGCGCACCAGCACGCAGGTCTTTCGGCAGACCAGATGGAATCTCTCGCGCTGGCGCGCGCCTGGGTTGACGGTTTTGGCCTGCGCTTGACGCCCTTCTCTTCAGTTTCGCCGGCCCCCGCAAATTTAGGGTGGTTTGGAGTGCAGGTCGCAGTGCTCAAGGCCGGGCTCACCCCCGAATTGTGGTTGCCCCGCATCTCGTATGTGTTGATGGGGTTGGGGTTGGTGACGGTGTCGTTCCGCGGCGTGTGGGTATGGCAGCGGCCCGTACGTTTCGAAGATGCGCTCCCCGCGCTTGGTTTGAGCCTTGCGAGTGCAACGGCCGAAGCAACTGCGTTGGGAAGCGGGGCTTCGGTGTGGGTGCTCTCGTTGGCCATCGCAGCCGTGATGGTCGGTCGTAGCTTCACCACGGGGAAGGTGCGTTGGCTGGTAGTCACTCTCGGTGCGCTCTGTCTCATCAGCCCCGCCGCGCTTTGGTTGGTGTTCGTCGCAGCACCTGTTCGTTGGCTCGGTGCTCGGGTCGGTGGTCGCACCGCTGTCTTCGAAACGCTGCGATTTCTTATTGCAGGGTTGGTGGTGGTGGGTGGAGTACTGGCTATGAGGACCGTGTTGTTGGGGCCCCTTCCTCTCGAGGGGTTGGTGGCTTCACAAGCCGGGCTCGCACAGACGCTTGAGTTTTTGGTGCGCCAGTCGAGATGGTTTTGGGCGGCACTCGCCGGAACGTTAGTGGCCTCGGTCTGGAGTCGGTTCCACCTTCGCGGTGGAGGCACTCTTGTCGCGTGGGTAGTGATGACCGTCGTGCTCGCGAGCTGGACGCCATACCCCCGGGCCCTGTTTTTAGGTTGTGTGCCGCTTTTGGCGATGCTGATTGCCGACGGCCTTGCGGCGGCACGTGAAGGTGCCGCTCGCGCGGATCCGGGCTCTTTGCGTTGGCTCTCGTGGTCGGCTTTTGTGGCGATGGTGGGTCTGTTGGCTCTCGCCAGCACTGCGTCTTATGGGTTGGGACCCATCATGGCGGTGAGTGTGCCTCCGATACCCCGCCCTGAAGTGCGCAGGGCCCTCGATGAACGAGGCGTGCGTCAGGCACTGGTCGTTTGGAGCGACGGAGCTGAAGCAGCGGCCCTTTTCCCAGAGGCTCGGGTGGTGGTGGTCAAGACGCCCAGTGCCCTCATCGAAGACTTGCTGATGAGCGAAGGCCCGCCCGATGTGTTGGACCCTCGAGTACCAATTCATGAGATGCCCAGACTGACTGAAGTCATGAAAGAAGGGCCGGGGGGAATGTGGTGGCTTTCGGCACAGTCTCCTGACGAAGATTTACGTTGTGTTGATGGCCGCCTGTCTTTGTTGTCGACTACCCCCGAGCAGCTGGCGGCTCAACTTGAGCAAGATGTATCGGCTGACCAACCTCAACGGGCGCTCTCACGCTGGCGCTGCGCTCTGGCTGCGTTGATTGACGAGCAATTGCCCGCGCCATCGCTGCGTCAAACGCTGGTCAATTCATTCGACACCCGCTCGAAGCTCTTCGAAGAGCAAGGGCGTCTTGAATTGGCTGCTCGAGCTGCTGCGCTGACGGCTTCGGTTGGTGACGAAGACATGAAATACCGCTTACGTGCTGAGCGCCTCCGCGCAGCTTGGCTCCAGGCGCGGTAGCACCCACGCGATCCGTATCGGCCCCTCCGCAAGAATGAATTCGGCGCCTACAGGAATTGTGTCGCTCGGCACGGTTTTACAGCGCGACTACAATCCCGCTATCTCAACCATGTAGATAACTTCACGCTTCGGAGCGTCCGCTCCGCTTCGCATGGGAGCAGCGGCTACTTTGGAGGAACGAGGCGGGGGCAACACAGCGCTCCTTCGATGCCAAAACGAACCCGAGCCAATGGTTTGCCTCCAGCGGGGCATCGGTAGTCAGGTCGAAAAATGCGTCCATTACCCGTGTCGGTGACCAATTCATGGCCTGCGAGGCGACAGTCCTCAGCGGTCTTTATTGGAGTGGTCGCCCGCTGCGGCACCTGTCCCTGAGTATTCAGGGCTAAACAAATGATCGAAAAAACGACATGATGTCGGCTGAGGAAAATCATAGGCATCCCAACGTTTGGGGAAGACATTCGGTTTGTCACTCTCTGAAATCGCGGGACTG
>JAYUVR010000327.1:0-9125 GCA_043753955.1 Archangium sp.
AACCCTATTTACGGAAAAGAGATTTAAGTGAAATTGAGAATACTCGTGGTTGCCTTAGCAGCGTTTCAGTTGATGGCATGCGGTCCGCAAAACGACGCAGAACTTCAAGACAAAACAGAGGTTGTAGCCGCCACGTCTGAGCTCTCGTTTGCAGAATTCAAGAAACAAACCTACCGCGAAACATTCGAAGGCGGCCTTTACATCGTCGACAGTGATATCCCCGTCGCCACAGACGAAGAGCTGTATGAATTTTACCTCGGCCTTCACTCTCCTGACGGCGCGCTGACCCTTAATACCAGCAGAGGAGTAGATAATCCGCTCAATAAATATGATCTCGCTTTCCTCCGATATTGCGTGAGCAATGAGTTCGGTGCTCGCAAGGCGGCGGCGGTCGAAGCCATGCGACAAGCCACTGATTTGGGGTGGGAAAAGTATGGCAAAGTAAATTTTGTCTATGTGCCTTCAGAAGATGGCAATTGCGTTTCTACCAACTCCAGCCTTCTCTTCGCAGTGAGGCCTGTTTCTGGGCAGCGTTATCTTGCCCGAGCCTTCTTCCCGAACAGTGCCCCAGCAGATAGCAACATTCTTATTGATACGGCTGCATTCACCGATTCCACGCCTCTTAAGAACATCTTGACGCACGAGGTTGGTCACGTTCTTGGCTTTCGTCACGAGCATACGCGTCACGAAGCGGGAACGAATTGTCTTGAAGACTACAACTGGCGAGCCATCACCACCTATGACTCTGCTTCTGTCATGCATTACCCCCAATGCGGTGGAACAGGTACTCCGCTGACTTTGTCTGAACGAGACAAGGCCGGGGTCGCCAAAGTGTATGGGCCTGCGACGGGTTACACTCCTCCTGCACTGACGCCACCCCCAGTCTTCGGAAACAAAACGCTCAAGGTTACGGCTTCTTCGCCGGAAGACACCAATACGATGCACGATGTGTTTGGGCTCCTCACCGTCAAGCCGGGCACGCAATTCTCAGTGATAATGACGGGCACTGGCAACGCAGACCTCTATGTGAAATTCGGCTCGATGCCGACGAAGCTTTCTCAAGACTGCAGGCCAATCAAAGATGGTTCAGCCGAATCTTGTGTGATGCAAGTCCCAGCTGGGGCAACGAACGCCTTCGTCGGCGCTGTTGCCAGAACAGCCGTTACCGTAACCATCACCGCCACCTGGACTCAGTAGCAGGGCTGCCACCAGGGCCTCCGGGGTTTCTCGGAGGCTTTCTGTTGGAATGAGCCACTGAAAACGTGTCACCCCTGCTCTAAAGGGGAAGAGCGCAACAAACGCTACAAGTGGCTTGGGTTCTTCACGTAGCGCACGACCAAATTGGTCATCTCGGTCACCAGTTGAGGGTCAGTCAGCCGATGTGGATACTTTTCACATGCCTCGCGAATCACCGCTTCCACCGCACAAGAAATGATGAAAGGCGACAATTCTGCATCGAGCACACAAAGCTCGCTTCGGTAAATGCTCATCATCACTTTCACCAGTACTTCTCCCGTTTTGTGGAGCAGGTCGCTCGGAGATTGACCAAGAGCATTTCCGGCTTTGAGTAGCTGTGTATGCAACGCGGGGTCTATCGCGTGTACAGCCAACATCGCTTCCACCAGCGCTCTGGCCGCGACTTCGAGGGGTTGAGTCAAAAGCGCGGGGTCCGGCGTCAATACCGCTTGAATCTTCCTCACATGTTCGTCGAGCAGCGCCCGTATCAATGACTCTTTGTTTGGAAAGTATTGATAGAGCGACCCAATGCTCACTCCCGCGGCTTGAGCAATGCGATTGGTGTTGGCGTGCTCGTAGCCCTCTTTTACTAAAACGCGAGCTGCGGCTCGCAAAATGACGTCGACCGTTACTCGACTTCTCGCCTGGGCGGGCGATTTCCGAGCGCGAGTGGGCTTCAAGTGTTGCGTGCGTTTCCGTTTTTTCAATGCGAGTACCAAATACGAGTTGTAACTCGTATATTGACTCAAACATCAAGCGGAGACGAGCAATGAAAGCACCTTTTCAAATAGTGGCTCTTTTGAAACTCGGTTGGGCGGCGATGCGGGTGGTGCGAGATCCGACTCGATTAGAGGAGGTCATCGCAATCGCAGACGAGCTGGCCCGAAATGACCGAGTGCTCTTGCAGCGCATGGCAGACGAGGTTGCCCGCACTTCATACGGAGCGAATGCGCTCGTGCAACGCCATCGCATCGAAGGACTCAAAGTAGACACTCTTTTAGAATTTTCTTCCGGCTCCCTCGGGCACGAGCTTGGCGTCTACTTTAAAAAGCAGAATTTAGACCCCGCTGCCCTTCCGACCCGGCCTGCAGACAACGCACTGGCCTACGTGATGGCGCATCTTTACGAGACTCACGACGTGTGGCACGTGGTGACCGGCTTTGACACCGACGTCGCCGGTGAGCTGGGTTTGCAGGCCTTTTACGCAGCGCAACTTCCTTCGAAATTGCCCTTGGTTATTTTAGTCATCGGTCTGCTCAACGCACTCTTCTTTGAATTCGACGATCGAGGGAGGAGGCTCGACGCTATCGTTCGGGGGTGGACCATCGGGCGCCGAGCCAACAGCCTCTTTGGTATTCGCTGGACGGAGAAATGGGCCGAGCCGCTGGAAACTGTTCGTCGCGGCGTCAGGGTTGAGGAATCTCAGCTCGTCGAGTTGCACGTCGCGCCCGCGCTCTGAAGCGGGACTTCAAATGAATATGAGGAATATGTAAATAATCGAGGACGGAGCCTCGCGACGGCCTGTTAATAGCCGTCGCGAGAGGTTCAGGGAGCGTTAATTTGTGTAGCAGTTGAGATATTTGTCTGGACAGTAGGTGTCGAGGCCACCCGCTGCAGTCTGCGGAACAACGTTTTTGAGAAACCTCAATACATCAGTGTAGTGCCCACGGTCGCCTACTGCCGAAACACGCGACCAAAACAAATAGTTGGCATTGAGGTTGTTGCGGGCGAAATTGTAGAGTTCACCAAAGGACGGCGGCGAGCCGATCTTCTGATGTTGTTTGTAGTTGAAGTTTCCAGGCATGATGGAAGGCAACAGAGGGAGCTCATGTCTGACTTTGTCGTAATAGCTATACACTCTGCCTGGCCCATTGACGCCCTTGTCTTCGAGCCAGACATCTGGGCCACCCAGGCCACCTCCGAACGAGTGTAGGCCCTTCCCGCCGGTGATGAAGTCTTCGACTTGATTGGGTGGGTAGTTTAAAAATTGAAACGTTACGGTATTAGGGAAATAGGTTCGCATCGCATTATTGACCACCAATAAATTGTCGAAGAACTTGTCTTGATTGAGGCCCTGCGCGCCCGGCGTGGGCGTGCCGAGAGCCGTTTCTGCGATTCCCAGACCTTCAAAGTAAAATTCCCCATTGAAACGATTCCCCAGCGCACGAATCAGCGCAATGAGTCGGTCTCGAACGTTGTTGTTCCACAAGGCAATGTTGTAGCCCTTTCTGGAAAACTGATCGCCGGCGTTCCATGCGCCATAAGCAAACTCGCCCCCTTGGTATTTGACGTCTGCAGTTAAATAGTCTGGAACCGCGTGGTCGTCGGGTTGAAATGATTTTGTTTGCAGCAGAATGACCAGCCGTTTGGCTTTGCTCTGGAGCTGGCTCAACTGCTCAGCTATTCGCTCGAATTTGTAATTGTTTTGCGTGGGCTCGAGCTCTCTCCACGAATAGCGAATCTGGGGCCCTCGAAGGGTCGCCGTCGATGCCATTTCGTTAGCTACAATTTCGCTAAAATTTCCTGAGAGGTCGGAGCCCTCAGGAACCTGATAATAATGCCCAGGGTGATATTTCACTTTCCCTTTGAGAGCTGGAGCTACAGCAAGACTTGCCTGAGCTTCCGCGATTTCCCCTTCAGGAGGCTCGCTGTTTTGGTCGAGTGGTGCGCCGGCTTCGCCGCAGGCTGAAAGTGTCACCATCAGCCCCCAAACCGGAACACTTGCCGATACGAATTTGGTTAAGGTGCAAGCGCTATTTGAGTGTTGCCAACTTCTTTTGTGCATTCATTCCTCGGTGGATGACCGTGAACTGTTCACGGTGAGCCGGGCGCCCTGCAAGTGGAGCACCAGTGCGCCACTGCAGGGCACCGCAGACGAAGCCTGAAGACAGAGATCTCGAATTCACGGCGATTTCTTAAATGGAATGAGGAGTTCACGGGCGAGCGCGCAACTGCAATTGCTCATCAAAAGTGGACCATGCGCGCTCTCAATTTGGAGCCTCGATGCGCCACAATCCCCAGAGGATCTTCGAGCCTCACTTAACAGCTAGGCAGGCTGAGAAATACTCTGGACTCGTACGGAGCGTAGGTTCAGCCCGCTGCGCTTTTTGAAATTTTCAAAAAGCGTTGGAGTCGTTTCACCCTCACTGCCATTGCAGGCCAGCGGCTTAGAACCAACATTCGAATGCTAAACAAGACACCCGCGCGGCGATGCGCAAAGGCAATCGCGAGCCGAGTGCCGAGAGAAGAGGGTGGCAGCAGTGCGAGTGTGAGTTCGCTCTGTCTCAGGCGGCGTTGAGGTTTTCCTTGCCACAAATCACTTCGACCAATGCGCTCTAAATCTGCTTGCACCTGAAGGTACTGGGAGCGTTGTCTCTCATGCCGAAGCTGTGTCCATTCTCGAAGTGCACTCGGGCTCAGCAGCCGCTCGGGGTGAGACATGCCCCCGCGGCGATACGAAACGAGCGGTTCGTCAATGGTGATGCCTCCACCTTGACATGAGGCGCGGAACGCCATGATTTGGTCTTCGTAAACCAAGTCTTTTCTAAAATTGCCAAAGTGTTGATGCAGCCTTCGAGTAAAAGCATGTGAAGCCCCGATAACTTTGGGTCGTTTTCTCAGCCATTGCTCTGGGGTCTTCCAATTCGAGAGGTCGTCTACCTTTAATGTCCCGAGTGGCTTGCCGTCACGACTCAAGTCGATGAGGCTGCTCGCGACGAGGTCTACCGTATTGCCGGCTTCATCCCACGCGCGGGCCAGCGTGCGTACCCGATGCGGAAGACTGACGTCGTCACCCGCGGCGGTGACAATCAACTCGCCTGCTGCCGCTTGAATGGCTTGATTGTAATGTTCACCAATGCCCAGCGTGGTGGGGTTGCGGCGAACGCGCACCCTGTGTGGGCCTCGATAGCCAGAAGCGAGTTCCTCGAGCAGTTCAGTGGTGCCATCTGTAGAAGCATCATCAGAGAGAAGAATTTCAAGAGGCTCACTGTCTTGAGCGAAACAGCTCTCAACAGCTTCGCGCACGAGTTCCCTTTGATTGAAAGCAAACAACACCAATGAAATACGAAACGACTTCATGTCGGGCGTTGGCTCAATCGGTGATTGCCTTCTGCCAAGCCAGTGCCTCTTCTTTGAACACTGCGAAGGGCACCGAAGTGGTTTCGGCGCGTTCAGCCGCAGCACGGGTAATGAGTACCTTCTCGATCGACAGTTCCAGCCGATACATATTGCCAATTCTTTTCATGGTAGTTCCCTGAGGCCCTGATTCAATGGTTTTGATTTGGGCCATCAATTCTTGAGCTGCTTCAGGTGAACGCCGAATATCAGTGGATAAGTAACCACGGGTTGAGATGCGGTTGGCATCGGTGCTGTGCCAGTCAAATGACGCAGCGGCGGTCTGTTTCATAAGAATGGCTGTTGGTTCGTGATTGGAACAAGAATCAAACTCATCATGCGCGGGTGGATGGCCATGAAAAAGTTCTGGGGTTGGAGAGCGTATCTCAGAGTCATTAATTTTCATCGAAGTGCCTACCTTGTTCTTGGAGACATCAATTTAACAACTGCCCCTAGACCGCATACTGGCGAGGAGAGTAAGCCGCCGCTCCCCATGCAGTCGAGGAGCATTTCCCATGCGCTCAGTTGTCTTGTCATTCGTCGTGATGAGCAGTTTCGGGTGTGGAACAAACAGCGCGCGATTGTGGGAAGTGGGTTTGGAGGATGGAACGAGCGAAGAAAGCGCGGGGCTGCTCAGCCTCAAAGACGCTCGCATCATTGAGGTGCCCGAGAGCGATTTGACCCTCGCCGTATGGGAAAACCGTCTGGGTCCGGAGAGGAAGGACTCGGCTTTTTCGCTCAAGAGCGGCGGCTCAGACTTTAGTTTGGCTAAACGCACGCGTTTCGATTTGGTTTTTCGCGGTGAAGTGTTTGACCCGAAAACAGCGCTTCGGCCAGCAACTGAGGCGTCTTTATATGTGGTTCAGTTTTATGGTCCAGCTTTGTCTGAGTTTATTCGCGGGCTGGAACGCGCAGGCGCTCAGCCTTTGCATTCCTTTCCTCGCAATGCATACGTGGTGCGCCTCGATGATTCGGCACGCGCGAATGTTCAGGCGTTGCCCTATGTGCGAGCGATAGAGCCCTTTGAAGCGCGGCATCGCCTTGATGTCTCGGCTTTCAACCAGCTTCGACGCAATCGGTATTTCGTGATGCCAGCGAGCCAAAATGCAGAGCTCAAGGGTGCGCTGGCGGCGGCGATTGAAGGGTTGGGCGGGCAGGTACACGAAGAGACGCTCAGCCACTATTTGCTTGAGGTGACGCTCGATGGTGAACAGTTGCATCGTGCAGCCGAACTCGCCGAAGTGCTGCACATCGACGCCTATGCGGAGCCCAGTGCAGACATGGATAAAGTGCGAGCGATATCAGGGGCCAATTTTATCGAGCAGACGTTAGGGTTCACCGGTCAAGGCGTGCGCGGCGAGGTGATGGATGGCAATGTCTTTGATGCGCATTCTGATTTAAAGAATCGGAACATTCTCTTCCATGGCACGCACAGTGGTGACGATTCCCACGGAACCTCGACCACGGGCATCGTCTTTGGCGATGGTACAGGTAACCCGGTCGCTCGGGGGTTGTTGCCTACGGGTCAGCCTATTTTTGCTGACTATGACAACTTCAACGGCACGGGAGATCGCAAAGCTCACACTGCTGAACTCAAAAGTGCTCCGTACAATGCGGTGTTCCAGTCGAACTCGTGGGGTTCGAGTTTGACCACCGAATACACAACCATCTCGGCACAGATGGATTCAATTATTTTCGATTTAGACTTTCTCATCTTCAATTCGCAGAGCAACAGCGGCAGCCGTTCTTCGCGGCCTGAAGCTTGGGCGAAGAATGTGGTGTCTATCGGCGGCGTAAAGCACTTCGACACCCTTGATACTGCAGATGACCGTTGGGCGTCCGGTGGTTCCATCGGGCCTGCGTCAGACGGTCGCCTCAAGCCCGACCTGGCCCACTTTTGGGACCTGACGTTAGCGCCCGCATCGGGCGGTGGTTACACCGAGTTTGGAGGCACCAGCGGTGCGACGCCCATCACCGCGGGCTACGCGGGCTTGATGATGCAAATGTGGTCCAACGGCATCTTCGGGAACTCGACCACGGGCAATACTGTGTTTGAAAATCGCCCGCACTTCACCACCGCCAAGGCGCTGCTGGTGAACACGGCCACGCAATGGGCATTTTCCGGAGCAGCGCACGATTTGACGCGCGTTCACCAAGGGTGGGGCCGCGTTGATTTGAAACGGTTGTATGAGTTGCGAGGGAGCATTTTTGTGGTCAACGAAGACGACCTGCTCACGCAGAACCAATCGAAGGTGTACTCGCTCACCGTGCCCTCAGGTTCACCTGAGTTTCGTGCCACCATGACCTGGGCTGACCCACCCGCCCTGCCGGCGGCCGGCATTCACCGCGTCAATGACTTGACCCTGAGGGTGACTGCGCCTGATGGCACCATCTATTTTGGAAACAATGGCCTGGCTGCGGGTCAATTTTCGACACCTGGCGGCAATGCCAACACCATCGATACTTTGGAAAATGTGTACGTCGCTAACCCCACCCCCGGTACGTGGACGGTTGAGGTTCGTGCTGACGAGCTTGCGCAAGATGGGCACCTCGAGACAGGCCTCGTTGATGCCGATTTCGCTTTGGTGGTTTCAGGAATCAAGCTGGGCGTTGCGAATCAGGCGCCCACGGCTACGTTTTCTGCGCCTGCCAATAACAGCGTTGTCTCGGGTATCTTTTCTTTGAAAGCGACCGCGGCTGACGCTGATGGCTCGGTTGTTCGAGTGCGCTTCGGTTTGCCTGATGGCAGTTTTGTCGATGACACTTCAGTTCCATTTTCTACAGACATCGATACCGCAGGTATGCCTGCTGGTGCGGCTCAGTTCACTGCAGTGGCCTTCGATGACAAAGGTGCATCGAGCGCGGTTGCGACGCTGACGGTGACGGTCAGCAATGTGGCGAATGCGGAGCCTGTCGTCAGTGTCAGTGTTCCTCCAAGCCCGATGGCGGGGCCGGTGACTTTCTTGGCGAACGCGAGCGATGCTGACGGAACGGTGGCGAAAGTCGTCTTCACTTTGCCCAACGCGCAGTTGTTTGAAGACACTGCGGCGCCCTTTGAGGCTCCTTTTGATACCACCACCGTGGCTGATGGAACCTATGTGGTGTCTGCAGTAGCCATCGACAATCTGGGTGCGAGCAGCGCTGTCGCGAGTGTCACGGTGACCATCGTGAATGAGACTTCAAACTGCGCTCAAGGGCAATTTGTTGCCAATAGTCTTCCGCTGTCTATTCCAGACAACAATACCACCGGCGTCAGTGTGCCTGTGAATGTGGTGGGGGCGGGCAGAGTGGGTACAGTGAAAGTCTCGTTGAATATTGCGCATACATACAAAGGTGACTTGACGGTTGAATTGGTGAGCCCCAGCGGATCGAGCGTATTGGTTTCGAACAGGGCAGGTGGCTCGGCAGACAATTTGATTTTGGTTGATCAAACAGTCAACGGGTTGAGTGGCGACGTAGCAGGCACGTGGACCTTGCGGGTGAAGGACTTGGCCAATGCCGATGTGGGCATCATCAATTCATTCTCATTAAATGTGGTGGGTGATTGCTCAGTGGTGACGGGGTGGAAGGCCTCGGCAAGCCCCCAGTTGCCCATCGTTGACAACACCACCACCTGTCACACCGTAGAGGTGTCGCAGTCTGGTGACGCCTCAGCCGTGAAGTTGAGCTTTTCGGTCGAGCACAGCTATCGACGTTCACTGCGAGTGCGTTTGGTTCACGGTGCCACCAACGTCACCGTTATCGCGGCGAACACCTTGCCTACGGGGCAGGGC
>JAYUVR010000328.1:0-7181 GCA_043753955.1 Archangium sp.
CCATGCGCGCGATGGCCATGCGACTGGCTGAGGCTGACCTCTCGGGCCGAGTGGAAGGTGCCCCCACCCGCGAGCTCGATGAGCTCGCCGAGTCGCTCAACAGCATTGGTCAAGGCTTGAGAGACACCTTGGGTCGCGTGCGGGGCGTGGCTGAAAGTGTGGCTCAAGTCATCGATCAAATTTCCCGCAGTGCATCGACCACCACCAGTGGTGCATCTACGGTGCTCACGCGAGTCGAAGAGACATCGAGCGCTATGGTGGCCATGTTGGCGAGTCTCAAAGGCATCGCCGAGAACGTCGAGGTGCTCTACCAATCAGCCGAAGAATCAAGTTCCAGCATCATGGAAATGGCGACCACCAATGATGAGGTCGCCGCCAACGTACAGAAGATGGCTGCCTCGGTTGAAGAGACCACTTCGGCCATCGAGCAGACGACCTTTTCCATCAAAGAAGTGGCTCGGAATGTTGAAGACCTGTTGAAAAATACTGAGACCACTTCGACCTCGATTCGCGAGATGGATATCGCCATCGGTCAGGTTGAAACCAATGCCTACGAAACGGCGCGTTTGTCTGAACAGGTGTCTGCCGATGCCGAAACCGGCATGGAATCAATTCAGAAGACCATCGTCGGTATCGACCGCATCAAAGAGTCGAGCCGTACGGCTTCGAGCGTCATTGAGCAGCTCGGTCGTCGCATTGGGGAAATCGGCAACATCGTTGACGTCATCGACGACGTGGCCGAGCAGACCAGTCTGCTGGCGCTCAACGCCGCCATCATCGCTGCTCAAGCCGGCGAGCACGGCAAAGGCTTCGCCGTAGTGGCTGACGAGATTAAAGATTTGTCGACACGTACGGCGGCCTCGACCAAAGAAATCGCCGACCTCATTCGAGCGGTACAAATCGAATCTCGCAATGCGGCGACAGCGATGAATACAGGCGTGCGCAGTGTCGAAGAAGGCGTCGTATTGGGGCGAGAAGCTGAAGGTGCTTTGCGCAAGATTCAAGAGTCAGTGAAAAATTCGACGCAGATGGTGAAAGCCATCGCTCGGGCCACTGTCGAACAAGCGCGAGGCTCGAAAGATGTCACCGCGGCCGTAGAACGCGTGCGCGCGACCATTGAGCAGATTAACAAAGCCACGAATGAACAAGCCCATGGCTCAGAACAGGTGATGAAAGCGGCGGAACAAATGAAGTTGCTGACTCAGCACGTGAGGCTTTCCGTCGAAGAGCAAAGTCATGGCGGAAAACAAATCAGCCGAAGCATCGAAAACATCAACGAAATGGTCACGCATTTGAATCGAGCGCAGAAAGACCAAACGCGCGGCACCGAGCAGGTGCTCAAAGCCATTGAGACCATTCGTGCGGTTGCGGATCAACAAAATCGCTCAGTCAAACAACTCGAAGAGGCCATTGAGACGCTTCGCGACCAAGCCGATGTGTTGCGTGGTGAAGTCGGTCGGTTCCGGGCTTAAAGAGATTGCACAGAATGCCCTCACCCATCGCTGCGACAACGCTCACTCCCAAACAGTGGGGCATCGTGCTGCTCATCAGTGCGGTGCAGTTCATCAACATTCTCGATTTCGTGATGGTGATGCCTTTGGGGCCCGATTTTGCGGCCGCTTTCGGCGTCAGCGAAGCGCTCTTAGGTTACGTCGGAGGCGCCTACACCGCAGCCGCTTGCATCTCTGGTTTGGCAGGCAGTTTTTTTCTCGACCTCTTCGACAGGCGCAAAGCGCTTGCAGTAGCCATGCTGGGGTTGGTGGTGGGCACAGCCATGGGAGGCTTCGCTGTCGATTTGACGACGTTGATGCTGGCCCGCGTGGTCGCAGGGGCTTTCGGAGGCCCGGCCACGTCGTTGGCTTGGAGCATTATTGCAGATGCCATTCCCCCTCAACTTCGAGGGCGAGCGATGGGTACGATTATGGGCTCGTTTTCCATCGCTTCAGTCTTCGGCGTGCCCATGGGGCTCTGGCTGGCAGAAATGATGTCATGGCGAGCGCCCTTTTTTGCCGTCGCACTGCTTGGTCTTTGCATCTGCGCCGCCGCGATTTTCTACTTGCCTCCGATGGCGGGGCACCTGGCGCAGCGAAAACCTGTCGACGTCACCGCGCTCATCAAACAACCTTTAGTTCAGCTCAGCTACGCCATGACGGCAATAGTAATGATGGCGGGGTTCCTCATCATTCCCAACATCGCAGCGTACTTGCAGCTCAATCTGGGTTTTCCGCGCAGCGCTCTGAAGTACGCCTACGGGGTGGGAGGCATTGCCAGTTTGCTTTCGACTCAACTCGGCGGGCGTGCAGTCGACCGTTTCGGCAGTTTTAGAGTGGGAACGGTAGGCGTGCTGATGGTGCTCATGGTTGTCTTTTGGTTCTTCTACCTGCCTCACCCGCCATTGGCCGTGTGGGTGGTGCTCTTGATGTTTGTTGCATTCATGATTGCCAATGGGCTGCGCAACGTTTCGTACAACACCCTCACCACCAAAGTGCCTTCGCCAGATGTGAGGGCTCGATTTCAGTCACTCCAATCGGCTACTCAACACGGGGCTTCAGCTTTTGCTGCAATCATCTCGGCGCAGATGCTCACCACGGTGGACAGCGTTCAAGGCGTGCCGACGCGCAAGATGGTGGGCATGGACAAGGTGGCATTGCTCAGCATGGGTTTGAGCCTCATCGTCCCGCTGCTGCTTTTCGTGGTGGAACGCGGAGTTAAAAACAACCTCGATAGAGCCACGCTTGCGGGTTCAGGAGGGTAAGGCTTCGGCGTGCGAATCTTGAATGATATCGAAAAGGCCTTCTGAACTCTTCCACACGAAGAAGCAGTTCGAGATAAAGATGACAGCAAGACACCGCTCGCAGTTTCAGCAGAGTGAATTCATTTTGGAAGGGTACTCAGATGTACATCACCCGCATCAAACTGAAAAATTGGCGAAACTTTACTTCGCTTGATGTTCCGCTGCGCGAGGTCACCTACATTTTAGGTCCGAATGCTTCCGGCAAGTCGAACGTGCTTGATGCGCTCAGGTTTCTTCGCGACATTTCAAAGTCTCGAGGTGGAGGCCTTCAGACCGCAGTGAGTGATAGAGATGGCATGAGCAAGCTGCGATGCCTTCATGCGCGCCGTGACTCAGAGGTAGAGATTGAGGTGGAATTGGCGGAGTCGGCCGAGGAACCTGCGCTGTGGCGGTATGTGCTTGGCTTTAAGCCCGAAGGGAAGGGAGCACATCGCACTCTCGTTTCGAGGGAAGAAGTTTGGCTGCGCGGCGAACAAATTGTGAAGCGACCCAGTGCGGAAGATCGCAAAGACAATACACTGCGAACGCAGACCCATCTTGAACAAATTCAAACGAATGCTCAGTTTCGCGACCTCGTCGATTTCTTTGCGAACATCACATACATGCATTTAGTCCCCCAACTTCTTAAGTATGCAAATAAGTTTGGAGGGAGACAGCTTGAAAACGATCCATTTGGTCAAGGGTTTCTCGACCGTTTGGCAAAGACACCAGAGAAGACTCGAGATGTTCGACTGGCAAAAATTGGGAAAGCCTTGCAGCTGGCTGTACCCCAATTCAAAGAAATCAAATTTGTAAAAGATGAATTGGGTCAACCGCATCTCGAAGCATTGTATGCCCACCATCGCCCGAATGCCGGTTGGCAACGAGAGGAACATTTTTCTGACGGCACTCTTCGTATGCTGGCTTTGTTGTGGAGTCTTCTCGATGGAAACTCTCTTTTGTTACTTGAGGAACCCGAGATTTCTCTCAATGACGCCATCGTGAAAGAAATCCCGCTCATTCTTCATCGGCTCCAGCGCGACAGAAAAACCCGTCGTCAGATTTTGATTACTACGCACAGTGAGGCGCTTCTCAGCAACCCTGGCATTGATGGACGTAGTGTCGTGCTTTTGATGAGTAGCCCCGAGGGCACAAAGGCGCGCACTCTAGATGAAGGAGAAAAAGCCGACCTGCGCGATGGCTTGTCTATTGCGGAAGTGGTGTTGCCGCGAACGCGCCCTTCTTCGGTCGAGCAGCTTGGATTTTGGAAGTGAAAACACCGTATCTCGTGGTGGAAGACGCATTGAGCGAGGCGCTTGGGGTGAATTTGCTCCTTGAATGTGCTCCCCATCTGCCTCCCCCCAAGTGTCTACGTAAAGATGGATTCGGTTATCTTCGTTCGAACATGTCTAAATGGGTGCGCTTGGCTCAAAGGGAACCTGTCTTGATTTTGACAGACCTTGATCGCAAGCCTTGTGCTCCGCGTTTGCTTTCTGAGTGGTGCGGTGATTCCGATAGACCCCAAAATCTTTTCTTTAGAATTGCTGTTCGGGAAGTCGAATCGTGGTTCATGGCTGACCATCACGCTCTCAGAAAGCTCATTGGGCCCAAAGGTGTCTTACCACCTCACCCAGATGAGTTACCCGACCCGAAGAAACACTTGTTGAAACTGGCTCTCTTGGCTTCACGGGAAGTGCGAATTGATCTGCTTGCCCAACCCGATGCGGTGGCAGGTCAGGGGCCTGGATACAATGCACGTTTGTCTGCACTTGTGCGTAAGGAATGGAGCGCAGTTCGCGCATCTCAGCGGTCTCCGAGTCTCAAACGAGCCTACGAGCGACTACGGCAGCTCAGCCGAGTCTAAGGGAGAGTTTCTCGCTGGGAGCTCAATTGTAAACACAGTGAACCCTGGCCTCGAGCGCAATGTGAGTGTTCCGTGATGCGCTTCAGCACATTTTTTCGCCAGCGGTAACCCGAGCCCAGTGCCCTTTTCTCGAGTGGTGAAGAACGGCTCAAACACGCGTGTTTGCATCTCGGGGGCAATGCCAGGCCCATTATCTTGCACTTCAATGCGGTAGGTGCGCTCGCTTCGCCGGCCGGTGAGCGAGACGCCCTGGCCGGGCTTGGAAATCTGCACGGCGTTTTTGAGCAGGTTGACGAGCGCAATGGTGAGCAGACTGAAGTCGCCTTGAAAGCTGAACGGCTCAGCGTCAATCAAAAGCGAGACAGATTTATTCTTTGCTTCGCGCATCAGGTGTTGAGCGGCTGACTCGAGCAGCACCTTGGTGTCGAGAAGAACCAGCTGCAGTTTCTGCTCTTTGGCGAAGGCCAAGAAGTCTTGAACGATGCGTTTTAAGTACTGCAGCTCGTCTCGAACTTTCCCGAGGTGAGCTCTCGCCTCACTTAAATTCGGTGAGCTGCTCGAAAGCTCTTCGTCGGCTAAACCTGAAAACAGCTCGATGCCTCCCAGCGGGTTTTTTACTTCATGCGCGACTCCGCCGAGCATCAGTTTGAGTTGGCGATCTCGACTTTCTAACGCCTCTCGCATGACTTCGAATTGGTGCGAAAGAATGCCAATTTCTAAGGTGGGCTCGCTGGCCACCGGCGTACTCAAGTCGCCGCGCCCAATGCGCAGGGCTGCTGAAATGAGACGTTCTAAAGGAGCAGCCAAGCCACGCGCCGACCAGACTGCTGCGCCTGCCAAGAGAAGAAGCGTCAGCGCCAGCAAAGCGATGAAGGCATTGCGAAGCGCCGTGAGTGGGCCAAAAAAAGCGGCATTTCCTTCCACCGCCACAATGCCCACCACCTTTCCTTCTGCGAGCAGCGGCGCGTAGCCCGTCTTGTACAGCTGCCCGTCGGTGCCCTCGAAGAGCACCTGGCTAAAGGCGAGTTCACCTTGGAGTACCCGTTGAATTTCGCTGGTGTCTCGCCACAGTTGCGTGGCTTCGGCCATCGGCAGGAGCGAGCCTCCGACATCGAGTCGAGCGCGGCCTTGGGCGTCAGCGACGAGCACGCGTCGAACTTGGGCCCGCTCTCTATTTTCTGTCAGTTGCTGCTTCAGCGTGCGCCAGGTTCGGCTGCCTTCGCCCAATGCATCGACTGCCTCGATGGCCAAGACCCGCTCACCTTTGAGTTGAGAGGATATGGAAGCGGCGATAGCGGCCAGCGAACGGCCCAATTCTTCTTCGAGCACATTGCGGCTGGTGCGGTAGAGGCTAAACCCACCTAAGGACAGCACCAACAGGGTGGGTATTAAAAACGCCAGCAACAACCGACTGCGCAGTCGCATCGGCGACTCAGTTTTTCGGGCCGCCGCGATGGGCACAAATTTCTGAGATGAGGGCCATTGATTCGTCGTCGAAATTCGTAAATTCGATGCCCATGCCAGAGGGGCCGCGGGCGTTGCCCGGTGGGTTGACGCGAACGACTTTACCCATGCCTTCAATGAGTTTGCTGCCGTCTCGCAATGCAAATTGCAGATAGATGATGGCGCCTTCTTCTCGAGGTTCTTCCGTACAAATGAAGATGCCCCCCGGCGAAATGTTCATCGAATATTCCGCCAAAAACTCATCGAAGGTATCAAAGCGGAATTGAACCAAGACGTTGAGGGGGGCTCTGGGGTGCCGCCGCTTCTCTGCACCAGCTTCGTCTGAATTGCTCATGGCCGTGTTCCAATAGAATACGCCGCTTGCCGCTTCGCCCTAAAGAATGTGCGTTTTTTAAGGCTCCAATCGATGTGTAGGTCACACACCTAAGGGGGCCTGTGTTCAGCGACCAAGAAGGGTACACTTCAAAACGAACCGAAGATCGATGGAGGTAGCGCAGTGCGTCGGATAAGCGTCACTCACACCCGTTCAGATTGCTTGGTCGTACACATCGGTCGAGATCGAACGCGGTTGACCATGTGTGCTTCGCTGTTGCTGGCTTTGACTGCGGTGTTGGTGATGGTTGACCTCGCTTCGTCTGGCGGCCTTCTGTTGCTCTGCTTGGCGGTACTATTTTTCCCCTTCTTGGCTGTGGCGACGAGTCGTTTTGCGAAGCGAAGTGACCGTACGCTGGTGCGCTCAAGCGGGCGGCTTTTGCTCAATGGTGAGCCGCTTGAAATGACCCGAGTTGAGTTGCGCGTCTTGAAGATGCCGTTGACTCGCGTGCCTACAGGCTATGTACTTTCACTGTGGGTGATGACGGCTTCTGGCCCAGAAGATGTGCCCATTGGCCGGTTTGCGACGTTGCTCCACGCCTCGGCGCTGTCAGGTCAGCTGGAAGACTTTGTACAACGCGGCAACCTCAAAGCGCATCGCCACGCGTAATTTGAGGTGTAGAGTCAAAAATCAATGGCTCGTGATGAAGCAGTGCGCGATTTGGTCGACCGATTAGAGCTCCCTTTTAATTCTTTAGGAATTGACCC
>JAYUVR010000329.1:0-9474 GCA_043753955.1 Archangium sp.
ATGATTGGGTTGCGGCACCCCAACATCGTGGCCTTTCACGGTCACGGCCGACGGGCAGCGCTGCCCTTTATCGTGATGGAATTTCTCGAAGGCTTTGCACTTTCAGAAGTGCTCGAGAAGCAGGGAGGCACACTCGATCTCCCTAAGACCATCACCATTGTGAAACAGATGGCAGCGGGTTTGGCTTTTCTGCACCACCATCATCTGGTGCACCGAGACGTGAAGCCACAAAATGTTTTTTTATGCTTCGACGGTCGCGTAGTAATTCTCGATTTGGGAGTGGTACGAGACATACACAACCCCGGCCTCACTCGCCCCGGCGCCATGGTGGGCACCCCCTATTACATGTCGCCCGAGCAGATTCTGGGCATCGATGACATCGACAATCGCACCGACGTGTATGCGTTGGCCGCGGTCACTTTTGAATTTTTGACTGGCCGGCCGCCATACACAGGGAGCAACAATTTTGAGGTGCTGTACGGCCACAAAACCTTGCCGCCTCCGAATGCTTCTGAGTTGGTCAGTTCAGTACCGCAATTGGTCTCTCAGGTATTGAGCCGAGGTCTTGCTAAAGAGCGCGAAGACCGACCCGATACGGTGACTGAGCTTGTCGCTGACCTCGAGGCAGCAGCGGGTGAACAAAGGGTAGACCTGGCCAAAGCGATGCAGCTCGGTGACGACCCAAGCACCTTAAAAACCCGTTTGCTCCCAAAGGTTTCAAAACAACACATCGCTTCAGCGGCTGACACAAACAGTGACGAGGCTCCCATGCCCATTGAGCCTGTCAGTGCGCAGATACCACTGTGGGAAGCCGCACCTGGCGGCGAGAAGACTGTCATTCATCGTGTGGGTAAGTCTTTGTTGGGGCCAGCGCCAAACCTTTATGCTGCCAAAACGAAACCTCAACCCTTCCCCACAGACTCACTTCTATTGGGCCAGCTTCATGTGGCGGTGACTGCAAAAGAAAAGACGGCGGCTGCGACAGTCTTCGTCAATGGCGTTGAGATGGGGGTGACGCCGCAGACATTTACGCTTCGAGCCGGCCCGCATCAGGTTCGCATCGAACTGCCTGGGTTTCGCACCGTCGAGCGCTGGGCCAATGTCGCTTCTCAAACTTCGACGCAGCTGCGCGTGTTCCTCGAGAAAAATTAAGGGATATCGCCGAAGCCCGCATCGAGCATTTCGCCAGAAAAGTCGCCATAGAGAGTTCGACCAAACCCCACGTCACCACCCTCTTGTTCAAACAGGATCGAGAAATCGCCTTTGGTCTTTTCTCCGGCTCCACCTCCAGCAGTGATGGCTAAATCGCCCTTCTTGACCCGAGGAAAGTTGCGCACAGGCTCACCACCTGGAGCATGCGACACCGCACAGCGCCACGCGCCGTTGGGTGCAACGCCGTCGAGAGCGAGCTTCGTGCCTGGCTCAAGCGCAATGGTCGGAATGCTTCCGTCAGCAGCCATGCCGGGGACTTGGAGCGAAACGGAAATTCGCGCCACCACATCGAGAAAGACACCGCGATTGTTGACGTAGGTGATTTGCATTGCCTCGCCATTTTGGGCGAGTTCGACTTTCGAAATAGTCAGGGGAAAGAGTTCTGACACACTTCCGCTCAAGGTGTTGTCGAGGCCGCACGACGCGAGACAGGCCGTCAAAAGAAGCCAGCGACTCATCGTTCGACCGCCAACTTGAGAGCACCTACGCCTGTGATTGTCTGTCCAGTAGCGCTATCGACTGCCGGTGGGGTGCGATACGCGATAACCCGTTTACCCGAGGCGAAAAAGCCAATCTTCGGGTGATAGCCACCGTTGGCGTCGACGAGCACTTCGCGCCAGGTGTCTGCGATTCGTTGAGTCACCATTAATTTGTCTTCGGTATTGAGACACCCGGTCTCTGTGGCTCCTGATTTAGGACTACACACATAAAATGCGATGGCGGGCTCATGGTTGATTGGGTCCATCGCCAGCGAGGGGTACCACCCACCAGCACCAGCTCCGAAGACGGGGTCGACCGCATTCCAATTCGTGCCATCGAGTGAATTGATGTAGCTGAGTTGATCAGTTCCCCGGTCGACAACGGCAATTCCGTAGCCTTCTTGACTGTCATACGCGAGTGAAGGACCGGTTTGAGTATTTGAAATGGTTAACTTGAGAGCAGGCGTACTCCAGACACCGGCCTTACGGAATTGAAAGACAACATTGACGCCATTGCTGTCTGCTGAATTGAACATTTGGTCGTGAACAATGGCTGGCTCATTGTCTGGTCCAATAACCAATTGATTGTGTCCACCGCGTGCACTTTTCGGCTCGCCACCTTGTGCGAGGCATGTGCCCGTCGTCGGAGGAATGGGGCCTTCCCACAATTCCAAATCAGACCCGTTCCAATCTTGAAAAGGAAACTGGCCTGCATGCGCATCGCGGTATGCCAGATACATCTTTCCGGTTGAGTCAATTGCGATGGTGGACCACAGCCCAACCAAAAAACCCCTATCGCTTACGACATTTCCACAGGTGATTTGATTTCCAGTGCTGGCCACGATGGTTTCGGTCCACGTTGAACCACCGCTACGGCGGTTAATCACGGCTTCGTGTTGAAACCAGAAAACAGAATCGCCCATCACGAAGCCATCGGGCCCACCCAAGTACGCCATGATGGGCTCACCCGTGGTTGGGTCAAACACCAACGAGATGCCTATTATTTGCTGTACGAATCGAACTGTCTGTATTGGGGAAATCACGCCCTTTTTCCACTCGACATACTTGATGTCGTAGTCATCTCGCCCAGCCATAGTTTGTGTTTTGCGATTTGAGAAATAGGCGACGCCTACGCGTTCTTGCATCGGGTCGACGGCCATTGCGAAATAGGTCGCATCGAGCGCAGCGGGGTCTAAATCAGTCAATGCAAAGGCACCGAGGCTAGAACCTCCTCCGCCGCCGGTTCCACCGCCCATTCCACCATCGCTTCCACTGCTCGATGGAGAACAACCGAACAAAAAAAGAGTCACGGTCAATGACATGCCTATTCGGTTCATGAGGACGCAATCGTAATCAATGTCATCGCACTTGGCCTGTGGAGCACACTCCATTCATTCCCCTACGAAGCCCTACACGCGCAGCTACTTGCCCCATCGGCCGTCCGGGAGAACACTCTCGGCCGCGATGACTCGTGAAAAAGAGCCCATGTCAATTGATGATGATGACGTCAGCCGTCGCGTATTCGTGCAGCAGCTGAGCTTCTTTGGTGGCGGAGTGGTGTTGCTCAATGGTTGCAAACAAGAGCCGAAAACACCGGCGCCTCAGGCTCTGCCAAAAGAGGCGCTGACAGCCTCACATCAGACATTTACAGACGCGGAATGGGCGACGCTCACTGCGGCGGTGGAACGCATGTTGCCACGCGACGAAGACCCCGGCGCGCTCGATGCCAAAGTGCCCGAGTACATCGATTTGATGCTGCAAACCGAAGCGATGAAACAAATGCGCGACAATTTTGTACCGGGGATTGCCGCACTCGGGCGCAGAGCCCAAAGCATGTTCAAAGTGCCTTTTGCTCAGTGCACCTCAGCGCAACAAGATGAATTGCTCACACTCTTCAAAGACAGCCCTGAAAAAAGTGGCGAGGCGCGTTGGTATGAGATGTTCGTGGTGTTGACCTTAGAAGGCTTTCTAGGCGACCCCAGCTACGGCGGAAACCAAGGCGAAGTCGGGTGGAAATTGGTCGGTTTCAATTTGGTGGGTCGCAATATCAAAGGCGACCCCCAACCCACTTACGATGGCCGAACGCGCTTGCATCAACTGACCTGTGGCGGGGGAAAGGGCTGCTGATGGCGAAGGACAGCGTCGATGTCTGCATCATTGGCTCAGGAGCTGGCGGTGCGCCTCTGGCTTTGGAGTTAGGGAAAGCGGGCTTCAAAGTGGTGCTCTTGGAGAAAGGGGCTTGGTATCAACAAGCTGATTTCGTTCACGATGAAATTCTCAATTCGCGGCGCAATTTCTTTATGCCGCTCCCTTGGGATGAGCCGCATTTGTGGCGTACCGAAGGGCAACCGTTCAGTCGGAGCAACGAAGCGTGGACGGCGAACTGTGTTGGCGGTGGCACTGTACACATGAGCGGCTTTTTCTACCGTCTCAAGCCCGTCGACTTTCGCATGAAGACAGAACTTGGCGCTCCTCAAGGCAGCAATGTCGTTGACTGGCCAATCACATACAAAGAGCTCGCTCCGTATTACGACAAAGCTGAAATTGAGTTGGGCGTCTCAGGCAATGCGGTTCCTCACCCTTTTTCTGAGCCGCGGAGCGGGAATTACCCGCTCCCTCCGCTGGCCGAACACCCTGTCGCCAGTGAAATCGACAAGGTGACGAAGTCGCTGGGTTGGCACCCGCTGCCCACCGCGCGGGGGATTATCAGTCGGCCCTATCGAGGTCGTGATGCATGTGTGTATTGCACGCTATGTGGCAGCTATGGCTGTGAACACGGGGCCAAAAGCAGCACGGGCGCTTCACTTATTCCAGCTGCGTTGAACACGGGTCGGGTTGAATTGCGGCCCAAATGTATGGCCACTGAAATCACCGTCGACGCCAAGGGCTTGGCCAAAAGCGTGGTGTACCTCGATGCAGATGGCGTCAGTCAAGAGCAGCCGGCGCGCATCATTGTCTCTTCTTGCACAGCGGTTGAAAGTGCGCGATTGCTGCTCAATTCGAAGTCAGCTCGGTTTCCTAACGGACTGGGTAATGACAACGGGCTGGTGGGGAAGAATTTGCTGTTTTCCAGCTTCGGCCAATCGAAGGCCACTTTTTCGGTGAGCAAACATGCAAAGGCGCTCCCGTGGCTTGAATCAACGGCGCCCTTCGTCAACCGCAGTTTGCAAGACTTTTACGTGATGCCCGATGAGCGCTTTGGCTTTCGAAAAGGCGGTACTTTGGGCTTTATGTGGGCCCACCCCAACCCGATTTTCGCCGCGGTGGGCATGGCGAAAAAAGGTCCCCACGGCGTGTTTGGGAAGGCGCTCAAAGACAAACTGCGGGCCTACAAAGACAGTCGCATTCTTGAGTTTGAAATTTACGGCGAATACTTGTCGAACGACGGCACCTTTGTCGGGGTCGACGCAACGGTAAAAGACAAATTTGGTCTCCCTGTCGCGGCCATCACCGTGAAGCGCCACCCTATGGATCTGACCATGACCAAATTTTTGGTCGAGCGCGGTGAAGAAGTCTTGCAAGCGTTGCAGCCAGACCGCGTCGACCGAGTGGGTACCGCAGGCGAAACCACCATTCTCCAAGGAGGCACGTGTCGCTTCGGCAAAGATCCTGCGCACAGTGTGCTTGACCCTGATTGCCGTAGTCACTCAGTGAAGAATCTCTACGTTGTTGACGGCAGCTTTTTGCCAACCAGTGGAGGCGTTCCGCTCACCCTCACCATCGTCGCCAATTCATTTCGTGTGGGAGATCGATTGGTCGCTCGTCTCAAAAAGGGTGTCTGATTTACTGCACATCGCGCAAACGCAACGGCAGCACATCAATTTTCATGAGGTAGCGAGTGCGCGCATCAGATTCAATTTCGAGAAGATGATCTCCGATGGCAGAGAGATCTGCTTTGCGGCTCAGCCACCCAATTTTTTCGTTTTCTCCAACCAAGGTCTTCCCAGTCACCGGCACTCGCACTCTTGAGCCGCAACTGTCTTCGTGAAAACTGATGACAGTCTCTTCGCCCGCTCCCGCGATTTCAAACAACTGCACGCTTAAAGTGACTTCAGAAGGTTCAAACAGCCGTATGGCCAGTTTGTTTTTGCCTGGGAAGCGGCCCTCGACATAGCTGCGGTCACCCACAAAGCAGCCTACCGTCGTACTACACACATTCCACGTGCCCGCGCAGCCGTCTTCAATTCGTGTGCCGATAAACTGTTCACGAATTCCACCACAACCGCTGCTGAGAATCGCGACGAGACAGATTCGATGCAGTAGGGTCATGGCCATTCCACCTTTTTCGCGAGGACGTTCATGAAGCGATCGACGCTCATCGGCTCTCTTGCAATTCTTTCGGGTTTCTCTGCGTGTGGGAAGAGCGGCGACGGAGGTGATGGAGGCATTTGCAGCCCCCACACCCTGACCAAAGCAGCCCAAGCCTGCCCTGACAAATTAAGCCTCGGCTTTGGCCTTGAAAACCGAAGCGCTGAGTACATTGGGTCCAAGCCCCAACAGAGTCTCGACATCAGAAACGGAGGCCTTGCAGATTTGACGGTGACGCAGGCGACGCTGACTGGTGACTCGGCCTTTACGCTGAACACAAACCCAGTCACTTTGCCTGCAGCTATCAAAGGAAATGACAGTTTCTTAATGCAGGTCATTTTCGCGCCCACCGAAGCCAAGCTCTACACCGGACAAATTACGGTGGTGAGCAATGCAGAAAACAACCCCACCCTCACCTTGCAACTCAGCGGCTGCGGCGTGCCTGCAGATGGCGGCACGTCACCTTGCTACAAAGACGGCGGCCGTTAACGCGCAAATTGGCAACCGGCATCGGTGACGGGGCACGTTCCGCTCCCGCCATCGGGCTGGGTGAAATTGGCTGGGTACGGAAAGATTCTTTGTGAGACGCGGTACCGCAGTGGGTCGTTTGAAGTGCGATGAATGGCCGCAATGTTTGCGAAGTACGAGCCCGCGGCAGTGCGTGGCCCAGAGAAGCACCAGCAGCCCACCGGCATGGCTGTAAAGGTGGTTGAACTGGTGCCTTTTTGTTTAGTGAAAAGCATTCTGCCATTCGATTCACTCTGCGGCAGATACCAGGGCGTGAGCGAACTGTCGTTGAAGGCAAAAATACGCTGCTGTGCTCCGATGCACAGACCTCCGTCGGTGGTTGGGCCTCCGTTACAGAAGGTCAATTCTAAAGCGATATCACCGGGTGGCGACCCGCCGTCAGCATGCAGCAGTTCCCATGATACTTCCCAAGATTGATCTCCCATTGCTCCGCCGAAATTGAACTGGAATAAGTCTTTGTCAGTGTCGTAGGCGTCGTAGTCGTTGCGCCCTCGCAAGCCAGTGCTTGAGTCGAAGTATGAAGCTTCGAGTGACTTTCCATACCCAAAGGTGAGTTCACCCTGCGCTACTGAGGTCGCCCCACTCAAGCCAATCACTGTGGGGCCGCCGAGCCTGGCCGCTTCGTCAGGGTCGTCGCGCCATTCGAGTTCGAGCGTCCAATCGCGATCATCAGCATATTTTCTGCGGCCGATGCCTTCGTCATGAAACATGACAAAGAATTGAGTCGCTTGACCGGGCTCGACGGGCACGGCGCCGACCATATTGCGCAGCATGGTGATGCGCGGCAGCTCTTCATTGCGTTGAGAAAAGAGACAATGCGGTGGGTCGTCGCCGTGTTTGCATACTTCATCGACCAACATCAAATCGCCGTCTGCAGATTTAGGACATGCGGTTGCATTGGTTCGACAGGCGACGAGTCGATCTTGAGCAGTTGCGCCAACCGTCACCGGCCGCACCACGCGCAGCTGACGTGCTGGTGTACCAGAGAGAGGCTCAAAGCGACCGCCTCCAGTCAAGGCAGTGAGGCGATAGCGAAAAGTCGAGGGACTGCCGCGCGATGGCAGTGACACTGAGAACCACTCTTCATCAGTGATGTACGACAACTTGCCCGTGAACGTCATGGTCGAGTTGGGCGTGAGATTGACTGCTTTCGCCGTGGTGAGCTGGTCGTTAGGCTCGTTGGTATCGAGGTCTGGCAATAAGTGCACTTCCACCGAGTATTGAACGCGGAGATCTCCTCGCACTGGCAAAAGGCTGTTGGCCTCTTTGTAACCATTCACCTTCACTTTGTACGTGCCGCTCATCGGAGCGAGATTCGCCGTTGAGAGGTCAATCCGCAGAAACTCATTTTCCATTTCACCTCCAGCGAGCGGTCGATCTGACGGGTCGAACAAAGTGTATGCCAATCGGAATGGAGGCGGTGGGTTGGTGGGGTGAGGGTTCGGCCCGAGAATGTGCAAATAAATGATTTGTTGTGCCCCCGCGCTCGGTACTTGAAACGAGAACATGTCGACATCGTCATTGGTGGCCAAATAGCCCGTTTGTGAACCTTGCTGAGTGGCACCCATTGCGGTCAAAGTGATGGGTGTCGCTGCGGTATCATTTGGTTCATTGATGTCTGGGTTTTCAATGATTTCCATGTACAGCGAATACGGGTTTCGGTTGTCTACTCGTGGTTGGCCAGAAGCGCCTTCGTCAGACACGAGAGCATACAGTTTTGCATTCGATTCACCGAAAGGAACGATGATGTCGACGGGTTTTGGAGCCGCCGCGCCATGTCGATCAACAGCGGCCACGACGGAAGCAAGGCCTGACGCACCTTGTTTCAAAATGTTGACTGAAAAACTCACGGCCGTCTGAGGCGCCTGATAGCCGCCATTGATATGCAGCAGCGAGCGCGCGGTGAGCCCTCCAGGCAGTTGAGCGAAATACCAATCTTGGTCAACACCTCCATCACTGAGCGTACTGAGGAACACCTCTTGTTTGCGAACGGGTGCAGCGCCTCCAGTAGTCACCGTGAGGTGGCAATTCGTTGCATCACTTTCGGCTTCTGCTGAAGAATTGCAAAAGTCAGAAGGCAAAGCCCCGGTCTCACAGACCTCTTCAGTACCATCGATACATTCGACGACTTTGGCAGGGCAAGCGGTGAGGCTCGCCAGTGCACCAACAAGCGCAACGCGGCGGAACAGAATGGTTCGCATGCGTGATGACCTCAGGGAGAAGGTTGAGAAATTGCGCTGACACAGCCCGACACGAAATCTTCTGGTTTCACGGTGATGACGCCATCATGCGGCGAACGAATGCCGCCGACGGGAAACCGAGAACTGGTGTAACGAAAAGTTCGTAACGCCGTTCTGCCCGTGGGGTCATCACCGGGGGTCATCGAGAAGGTGACGAAGAGATCGTTGAAGCCCGCGCCTACCCTCGGGAGTTCGGGCCCACCGTCTGGGTTCCCTGCATCACGGGTGTCAGCGATGGTATTGGCCAGGGCCACGTTGCTGATGCGGAAGGTCCAACATTGTCGCCCTTCGGTGTCGAGCCCGCCTGCTTTGAGCACTTCGTAGCGATAGCCAGTCAGAGAGAGATTGTCTGTATCAGCGAGCAACGGGTTCATATGCATGGTCAATTCATCGCCCGTCGAAAGACGATCATTGTCAGGGTCTTGGGGAAGGTCTTTCGATGACGCCTGACTGCCCAACTTGAATTCCACCGCATCTGAAATGCCATCGTCATCAGAATCGATTCGCTGTGCATTGGTGCCGACAATTTGTTCATCACAGTCGCTGAGCGTGTCGCAATCTGTATCCACCCCTCGCAGCTCGAGTGGGCAACCTGGGTCGAGACCTCCTCCATCGGGCCTCGCTTGTTGGTTGGGGGTAAACATGCCGCCGCGCGAGCGGAAATAAACTTCGACTCCGTCAGAAAAACCGTCGCCATCGGTATCTGC
>JAYUVR010000330.1:0-2507 GCA_043753955.1 Archangium sp.
TTCTGCGTAAAATCGACTGACCAATTCTGGAGAGCGGGCCAGGTGCGGAAGAAGCACTTTTAAGGCGACGCGCTTCTCAAAATTGCCTTCGCCACTGCGTTGGGCAACGAACACCTCGCCCATGCCGCCGTCAGCAATTTTTCGAATGAGCTCGTAACCTCGTTCCACGCTTGTCGATGCTAGCGCAAAACTGGCTATGGGCAGCGGGAGCCCGTCCAATAGAAGAGCGTGGCGTCATCAATGACGAGGGTTCTGCCCGGAATCGAAGGCATGGTGGTGGCCACTCGCATTCGAATACTGCTCGACCCCAGACTGGCGAGTTCCTCTTTTAATTGAACCCATTCCCGTCGCACCAGGAGGCGAGTTCCGTTGTTGGGCCAAGTGCCGCCGTCAGGGAATCGGTCAAAAATGGTGAGGCTGACTTCGATCCCGGCGTCGTTGTCTGTCTTCGCCCAAACCGCGGCGCAGAAGACCATTCCCAACTGGGAGCCCTCGACATCCGTTTCTGGAATGAGCGCAACTGGCTGAGGGTTGAGGGTGCTCGATTCGAGGCGCGCTGAGCGCACACCGTTGTGTCTGTCATTGGGGTTCGAAGAGAGGCGACCGGCAGTTGCTTTCCAGCCAGCCACTCCGCCGTCGAACTTGTCGAATTGTTCGAAGCTTGGGTTCTGCAAGAGGTTTTTTCCGCTGTCGAAACCTGAATCCAGCACACCTTGCCCCGCATCATCGCCCGCGTCATGCCCGGCGTCTTGACCCGCATCTTGGCCGGCATCATCACCGGTGCCTTCAGCGACGCAGTGCTCTGAGACACACACAAAACCGACGCCACAGAGGCGAGTCGAGGTGCATCGGAGCCCGGTGACATCTAATTTTTCAAGCTCGCAGGCCGCGAAAAGCATCAGCGCGAGGGAGATGAAAGCTCGACTCACCATATGAGGACGACTCCAGTTGTGGTCGCCACGCCAGCGCCAATGAAGAAACCGACGGCCCACCCTTGTTGCTGTTGACCTTCGGCTTCGGCAGCCAGCGCTGTGTCAGCGAAATCGCCGGGTGCCTGTGAACGATCTCTCGCTGCATGTCGCGCATTGACGCTCGCCACTTGAAAGCCAGTGGCGATTGCTCCGAAAACGAGACCTGCTCCCAGCGTGATGAAGCCCGCAAGGCGAGTGGGGTGAGCGCGAGTGACGGGGGCTGCGGAAGGTATTTCAACATGAGGAGAAACGTTGACGACTCGAGGGCTCAATGCGCTTGCGACAGAAGCGAGCAAGAGGTCGCTTTCTCCCCGAGCTTCCACAAACCATTCAATGCGGTCGCCCTCGATTGCGGCTATGGCGAAGCTGTAGCGCCCGTTTTCTGCTTCAAGCACGCGTGCAATCCACTGGCTCCCGTTGGCGCGCCGTTTGAGTGTGAGCGCTGTGACTTGATTCCAAGGGTCGATCACCACCAATGACACTTGTCCCGCCACTGAAGGCTGTTCATCGATGCGCACGTATTCAGATGGGTACAGCTTCTTCTTCGCAGCTTCGAACGCAAGAATGACTTTGGGTGAAGATTCCGGCGTGAGTGCGTAGGTCGGGTCTGTTTTCAGAAGCAAAATATAGGTGCTCTCAGCTTCTGCGCGCCTGTCTTGTGCCACCTGACAATAGGCAAGCAATGCCAACACCGCCGCGCGCTCGGCCGGCTCAAGCCCGGGCACCACCTTCGCTACCTCTAAACGAGTGATGGCTTCTTCAAAGCGGAGGTGCTGCGCCAGCACCCGGGCTTCTTGCAGCCATTGGCTCGAAGGTTCGGCTGACAGCAGCAGGGCTGCGGCCAAGGAGAGAAGCATGGCCCGTTCATCCCTCGCGCAAGGCAGCGAATGCAAGGCTCTCGTGGGAAATGGTGAGTCTAGGTGGGTTTTTGCGCAGCACCGCAACACGACAGCCTTAGACCCAGAGCACTTTATGAGGTCGGGCCTGGAGGTACCCCACTTTGCGAGCAATGGTGGCGACGTGCGACAGGTCGTCATCAAAACGAAGAGTCAATCGCGGTAAAGAAGACATCAAAAATCGCGAAATTTGACCCAAACACAACGTGGCGTGACCTGCGCCGCGGGCCTGAGGAATCACATACAACCCATCGAGTTCAGCGCCGAACTGTGAACGAGAGCCGACCTCGATTTTTAACACCAGCGCACCTTTTTCTTCGAGCACATAGGTGCGCTGCGCATTCACCCGTTGCCGCACGCGCAGTTCAAAACCCACCGGGTCTTCCTCTAACGGTTTTCGCTGCATGACTTCGTGTGCATAGGCGGCGGCCATCGGCAACAGTTGAGGCAAGTCTGCTTCTGTCGCCGCCCTGAGCAGCGGGTTGGTGAAGGGGCCCAAGTCATTGGGCGAAACAGAAAACAGCTTCTGCGTTCTTGCGAAAGCAGGGGTGAGAGAAAATTGACGGCTGAGGGCGTCGACGATGCCTTGCTCGCCCAAGACAGACCGAATGCGCAATCGTGAGCCGATTTTTTTGGCGAT
>JAYUVR010000331.1:0-4787 GCA_043753955.1 Archangium sp.
CAGGAATTCGCTCAATTGGTGCGCGAGGTGGTTCTCGACGAGAAGAATTTCAATGAAGAATTTCGCACTCGATTTTTGGGCTACCTCGACGATGTCCCCTACGAGTCAGCGAAAAAAGCGTTGAGCGCCATCGCCGCAGAATCGACCAATGAGCGGTTAAAAAATGGCGCCAAGAGGGCGCTGCAGAAGAACTTTCCTTAAAACCCTGCGGCCTTGAGTACTTCGCGAGCAATCACAATTCGCTGAATTTCGCTGGTGCCTTCGTAGATGGTTTGCACCCGCGCATCGCGTAAGTATCTCTCGACTGGGAACTCATCGATGTAGCCATAGCCGCCGTGCAGCTGCACCGCTTTGTCACACACTCGATTCGACATCTCAGAGGCGAACAATTTGGCCATCGACGCTTCGCGCGTAAACGCTTGTCCCTGTTCCTTCAGCGCCGCGGCTCTCAAGGTGAGCATTTCAGCCGCCTGATGCGACGTCGTCATGTCGGCCAGCATGAATCGCAAGGCTTGAAAGTCGCCCAAGGGCTGACCAAAGGCGTGTCTTTCTTTCACGTACTTCACTGAGGCTTCGATGGCTGCGCGGCCGACGCCACAGGCCTGCGAAGCGATGCCAACTCGTCCTCCGTCGAGAGCGGTCATGGCGAGCTTGAAGCCGTCACCTTCACGAGCGAGCAGTTGATCCTCACCCACTTCGCACTGTTCAAATAGCAAGGGCACCGTGTTCGAGCCGCGGAGGCCCATCTTGTCTTCGGCTCGACCCACACTCAGCCCCGGAGTCCCCTTTTCCACCACAAAACAAGAGAGCCCACGATTGCCTGCACTTGAAGTGCGCGCCCACACCACGATGACGCCGGCGTGAGCTCCAGAGGTAATCCACTGTTTGCTTCCGTTGATGACCCAGCGGTCGCTCCTTTTTACCGCCGTGGTCAGCGCGGCTGCTGGGTCGCTGCCCGCTTGTGACTCGGAAAGAGCGAATGCACCGGCGATGGCTTCACCACTAACCAACTTGGGCACAAAACGATGCTGCTGCCCTGGAGTGCCAAATTTGACGATCAATTCCGCACACATGTTGGTGACGGCCATGCCCACAGCTGTCGCCGCACAAGCGGCAGAGACTTCCATCACTGCCAACGCATAGGCCACCACGCCGGCTTGGGCACCTCCGAGTGCTTCGGGCACATTGACGCCTAAAAGCCCCAGTTCTCCCATCTGCCGATAGGCATCAAACGGGAACAGCTCTTCTCGATCAGTCTGTCGCGCCCGCGGAGCCACCACCTCTCGAGCGAACTGAGCTGCGCTTTCCCGAATGAGCCGTTGGGTTTCTGTGAGCTCAAAATTCACAGCAGACCCACCTCAGTGCACCGCTTTGAGATTGAACGGAAACTCGATGGGGTGATCTTGCCCATCGGGTGGCTTGGGGAACGCCATCGTCGACAGCACCGCCAAGACGCAGTCATGCAGCCCCGCATCTTTGAGAGAGCTGGCCTTCTTGTTGACCTTCGCGCCCTTCACAAAACCGTCTGGGGTGATGATGAAACTGGTTTTAATCGACCCTTCAGGCGCCTTCTTTTGGGTGGCCAGATGATCTTCGTAACAGGCTTGAATTTTCGGTTGGTACGAGAGCACCACCTGCTTGATCGAATCAGAAGTGAACGGGAGACGGCTCACATCGGGCCCGTCTTTCTTTTCGGGCGCATCGATAGCGTCTTTGAGCGCATTCTTCATCGCGCTCGTCGACGGAGGCTCAGCGGTGACACACAAAGCGATGAGAAGAGAAGTAAGCATCAATGGTCCTTTAAAAGGTTAGCGGCAATGACGATGCGTTGAATCTCGCTCGTCCCCTCGTAAATTTCGGTGATGCGCGCGTCGCGCACGTGGCGCTCGGCATCCATCTCTTTTGAATAGCCCATGCCTCCGAAAATCTGCAGAGCCTTGTTCGCTACCCGGCTGGCCATTTCTGAAGCGTAAAGCTTGGCCATCGCTGACTCGGGCGAGTGGCGCACACCCTTGTCCTTCATCACAGCTGCGCGGTGCACCAACAAGCGGGCCGCATCAATTTCTGTGGCCATGTCAGCCAACATAAATTGAATCGCTTGGTGTTCTCGTATGAATTTGCCGAAGGACTTGCGTTCGCCTGAATAGCGAAGCGCTTCTTCATAAGCGCCGCGAGCGATACCTAACGCCTGACTGGCGATACCAATGCGACCACCGTCGAGCGTCGACATGGCCACCTTGAACCCTTCACCTTCTTTACCTAAGAGATTTTCCGCAGGCACTTCCATGTCTTCAAAATACATGGTGCAGCTCCAAGCGGCGCTGATGCCCATCTTCTTATCGGGCGCCATTCGCTTAAAGCCTTTGCTGTCGGTGGGAACGATGAAGGCGGTGATGCCTCTGTTCCCCAATTCTTTGTTCGTCATCGTGAACAGCACGATGGCGTCGGCTTTGGGTCCGTTGGTGATCCAATTCTTCGAGCCATTGATGATGTAGTGGTCGCCCTTTTTTACAGCGACCGTCTGCTGCGCGGCGGCGTCAGAGCCGGCCTGAGGTTCAGTCAACCCGAAGCAGCCCAACTTTTGACCCGACGCAAATGGCTTGAGCCACTTTTCCTTTTGCGCATCGGTCCCGAACTTCGCCACCGGGTCGCTGTAGAGCGAGTTGTTGACCGACATAATGACGCCAGTCGAGGCGCACCCTCGACTGATTTCTTCCATCGCTAATGCATAGCTGACGTTGTCGAGGCCCGCCCCGCCCCACTTTTCGGGCACCGCGATGCCGAGCAAAGAAAGCTCAGCGAGCTTTTGCACTGCGGCAGTGGGCCATTCGTGGTTTTCGTCCCATTTCTTGGCATTGGGGGTGAGTTCCCGCGCCGCGAATTCGCGCGTCATCTTTTGGATGTCTCGCTGGATCTCGGTCAGCTCGAAGTTCATGCGCTATGCCTTAGCACTGGGTGAATCGTAAATCATGCGCCCTTGAATTCAGGTGCACGCTTCGCCAAAAAGGCTGCCATGCCTTCGCGCTGGTCGGCGGTACCAAAGAGCTTCGCGAAACCGTCGCGTTCCAATGCATTGCCTGCAGAAAGCTCGACGTCGGCACCTTGGTCGATAACTCGTTTTGCTTGAGTCACCGCAAGAGGCCCTCGCTTCGCGATGCTCGAGGCTACTTTACGGCAGTGAACCATCAGCTCACTCGGAGCTACAACCTCGAGTGCCAGCCCTATCTCTTTAGCTTTGTTCGCGTCGATCATCTCGCCGGTCAAAATGAGCTCTTTGGCGCGGGCCCGGCCCACCAAACGCGTCAGGCGTTGAGTGCCTCCGAAGCCTGGAATCACGGCCAAGGTCACTTCAGGCAAGCCGAACTTGGCCTTCTCTGAGGCGTAGATAAAATCGCACGCGAGCGCCAATTCAGCCCCACCACCGAGCGCAAAACCATTGACCGCTGCAATCACGGGTATGGGCAAGTGTTCGAGCGCCGTAAAGACGCGATGCCCCAGTTCGCCGAAGCTCATCGCTTCAGCTGAACTGAAGGCGGCCATCTCGGCGATATCGGCGCCAGCGACGAAGGCTTTTTCTCCCCCGCCGGTGATGATCAACGCTCTCGTGTGCTGATTTGCCGCCACTTGACCAACCGCATCGCTGAGTTCTGACAGCACCTGTTTATTGAGCGCATTGAGCGCCTTGGGTCGATCAATGGTGATGACTGCGACCGCACCGTCGAGTTCAAGTTTGACGAATTCCATATGTGTCCTCGTTATCTCTCGTAGCGATAAAAGCCGCGCCCAGACTTTTTCCCCAACCAGCCGGCCTCAACATATTGACGCAGCAAAGGTGAGGGGCGGTATTTGTCATCGCCTAACCCCTTGTGCAGCACCTGCGCAATATTGAGCACCGTATCGAGGCCAATGAAGTCAGCCAACGTGAGCGGGCCCATCGGTACATTCGTGCCGAGCTTCATCGCAGTATCAATGTCCTCGACCGTGGCGATGCCTTCCGTGAGCGCGAAGCACGCTTCGTTAAGCATGGGAATCAAGATGCGATTGACGATGAACCCGGGGAAGTCTCTCGAAACGACGGTGGTCTTCCCCATCTTCTCGGCCATGGCCCGCGTAGTGGCGTAGGTCTCATCGCTGGTCGCCGCGCCGCGAATGATTTCAACCAGCGCCATGATAGGCACTGGGTTCATAAAGTGCATCCCGATGACTGCTTCAGGTCGCTTGGTCGACGCGCCCATGCGGGTGATGGGTATCGATGAAGTGTTGCTCGCAAGCAGACCACCTGGCCGCACTACTTGGTCGAGTTCTAGAAAGATTTTCTTTTTAAGCTCTTCATTCTCAGGGACCGCTTCGATACCTGCATCGACGTCTTTCACTTCAAGAATGGCTGTTGCCGTAGCCAACTTCTTCAGTGCCGCATCTTTCGTCGCCGCTTCGAATTTGCCCTTTTCAACCAGCTTCAACAGGCCCTTCTCAATGCCCGCTTTGCCTTTTGCCAAAGACGATTCTGAGACGTCAGCCAAAGTGACTTGAAACCCAGCTTGAAGCGCAACTTGAGCAATACCCGCACCCATCTGCCCTGCACCGACGACAAGAATATGATTGATAGACATGCACAGCCTTGTACGAGCGGCCGTGTCGGCGATCAATCAGAAGGTCATCTAGCGCTTCATTTCCAATACGACGGTCTCACCTGAACCGGGCTCGAAGTCCCGCTGAAAACTGAGCGCCGACGTTTCAGAACGAAGCCAAACACTCGCAATGGCTCGGTGCATTCCTGCACTCAAAGG
>JAYUVR010000332.1:0-3193 GCA_043753955.1 Archangium sp.
GTCTCTACGATGTAGACAGGTGGGGGCAGAATATCGGCCACCAGTTCTTTCGACTGAATGATGTTCCGGTAGTACGGACCGCCGACAGCAATGGTTGACAAGGCGTTGACCCCGACCACCAAAAACCCAACCAGCATCACGGCCATGACAATGACGAGCTTCCACACCACTTTGACTCGATTGAGCACACATACCCCCACGCTCGAACGCTTCTAGGAATGTGCCACCTCGATTCGACTGCAAAGAGAATGATTTTATGATTCGAAGCCGGGGTCGCTGGTGACGTGATGAGTCTTTATGCACCTCAAAGTGAGAGCAACAAACCTTGAATTCACCTGGTGCTGAGCTCGCAACGACCGAGGCATGGCCGATGCTTTCATAAACCCATTCCTTCGATGGGGAGCGACCACTCAATGACCGATTCAATCGGCGAGAAGCTGTTCCGAATGAAACAGCAGATCGAAAGCCTCGAGGGGCTGGTTGAGCATGATTCGCAAGAAATCGCATTGACCCACGAGCGACTGCGTACGGCCAGCGAGTTTCTTCGAGAAATCTTTCAGACCGTCCCCGGCCCTGTTTTCGTCTTCGACAGCGACGGAATGATTGAGGCAGTGAATGAAGCGACGTTGTCGATGCTTGAATACAGCCAAGACGAATTGGTTGGTCACCCCGTCGCGACCATCTTCGAGCCGAACCACGTTCCCCGGTTTGCTGACATCACTTCGACAGTCGCTCGGTCAGAAATGATCTGCCGAAGCAAAACAGGCATCTCTATACCCGTTCTCTTTTGTACCCGGCTGCTCATCGGGCCCGACAGAACACCGCGCGGCGCCATCTGCGTGGCCCTCGACATTCGCGACAGAAAAGCCCTCGAAGTCGAACTCACTCACGCACAAAAACTCGAGTCTGTAGGTAGGCTAGCGGCAGGCATTGCACACGAAATCAATACGCCCGTGCAGTTCATCAGCGACAGCGTTCACTTTGTCAGTGACGCCATGGGTGATGTGTTGAAACTTGTTCATCAGTATCGAACGGTCTGTCAACTCCTCAGCACAGGCGCTGACCCTCAGCAGGCCCTCGCTCAAGCAAAAGAGACAGAAGAGACGGCTGACCTCACCTATCTCGAAGAGCACCTCCCCAAGGCCATTGAGCGCGCCCTCGACGGACTTAACCGAGTGGCTGTCATCGTACGTTCGATGAAAGAATTCGCTCACCCTGATCAAAGAGAAATGAGCCCGGTCAACCTCAACCAAGCCATTTCAAGCACGGTGACTATTGCGAAAAATGAACACAAATATGTCGCCGATGTCGTGCTCGAACTCGACAACATACCGCTGGTGGTCTGCTTCGGCGGGGACATGAATCAGGTGTTTTTAAACCTCATCGTCAATGCAGCACACGCCATCAGCGACATCAACAAAGACACCAACAAGCGGGGAACCATCACCATTCGCACTGTACGAGATGGAGCCTTCGTCGTCATTTCAATACAAGACACGGGCGGCGGAATTCCCGAGCATGTTCGCGCTCGCATTTTCGACCCGTTTTTCACCACCAAGGAAGTGGGCCGAGGCACCGGCCAAGGGCTTTCAATCGCACGACGGGTGGTACACGAAAAGCATGCGGGCCAGCTCTCATTCGAGACAGAACTGGGCAAAGGAACCACATTCTATATTCGGCTTCCAATCGAAGGAACGGTCCAGCAGCGGGTCGCCGCATGAAACGAATTCTTTTCGTCGATGACGAGTCTCAAATACTCGAGGGTCTTCAGAATCTTCTGCGTAAAAACAGACGGCAGTGGGACATGAAGTTCGCCTTAGGAGGCGAGGCGGCACTCGAAGAATTGGCGAAATCGCCCTTTGATGTGGTGGTTTCAGACATGCGCATGCCAAGAATGGACGGCGCCGAACTTCTTCAACGAGTCAAAGAGCTTTACCCGAGTATTGCGCGCATTGTTTTGTCGGGCCAAGCCGACGCTTCCCTTTCAATGCGAGCGGTGGCAGTCGCCCATCAATTTCTGAATAAACCGTGTGACGCCAATCAGCTCCAAACAGTGATTGAGCGAACCTGCAAATTACAAGCGCTCCTTCAGGACGAAGTCTTGAGAGAAGTGGTGGGAGCCTTGGATAGCATTCCCAGCGTGCCACGCACTTATCTTGAATTGAGAGATGCGGCCGCGAACCCCAAGTGGAGCATGGCGGAGGTCACCGCCACCATCGAAAAAGACCCTGCAATGACTGCCAAAATATTGCAGCTCGTCAACTCGGCCTATTTCGGCATCAGCCAACCGGTAACGTCAATTCAACAAGCGATTTCATACCTTGGCATTGAACTCCTCAAAGGCCTCGCACTCAATGTGCATGTCTTTTCGCAAGCCAACAACAATGCCTTGGGGTCGTTGACGCTTGACGAGATGCAAGCACATGCATTTCTGACGGCTCAACTTGCGCGGCGCTTTGGCAACAACCCCAAGCACTGCGAAGAAGCATTTACCGTGGGCATTCTTCATGACATCGGTCAGATTGTACTGATGTTGGGAATGAATGCTCGGTATGAACAGGTGCTTCACATTACACATACAACCGATCGCGCCCTTCAGACTGTTGAACAAGAATTCCTATCCACGACGCATGCAAAGGTAGGCGCTTATTTGCTTGGCATGTGGGGGCTGCCATTTTCAATTGTCGAAACCGTAGCCTTTCACCACGACCTTCAGTCCATCACTGAAGGCTCGCGAGAACTCCTCGGCATCATTCATGTGGCCGAGACCTTCGCCAAATGCATGAATCACGTTCCCCCTGTCAAAATTGCCGACGCGCCTCTGAACAAGCAGTTTCTCAGTGACGCAGGTCTTTTGGAACGCCTTCCAAAGTGGCGTGAGATTGCGGAGCACAATTGAAAGCCAGAATCTTGTGCGTCGATGACGAGCCCGCCATTCTCGAGGGCATGGCGCTGCACCTGGGCCGGCGCTATGAGCTTTTGACGGCACACCGGGGGGCTGAAGCGCTCGAAATTCTCAGAAAAGACAAAACCATCGTCCTCATCATGTCTGACATGCGCATGCCTGGTATGGACGGAGCAACCCTCTTGGCCCAGGCCAGACAGGTTCTGCCTCACGCGACGCGTATTTTGCTTACGGGGCACACTGAACTCACAGCAGCCATCGCAGCGGTCAATGAAGGCCAAATATTTC
>JAYUVR010000333.1:0-8534 GCA_043753955.1 Archangium sp.
GCCGCCACCGGGAGCACCATCGCTACTGCATTGGGCTCTGACGAACCCATGGCCACCGAAGAAGCTGAACTGCGAAAGGGAGCTGCTGAAAGTGGCGGCGCTTCGTTTTTGACCTGATCTCGAAAAAAAGGCGTATCGATGACGGGCCCAGTACCTCCGTCGGTGAACAAATCGACCACCCCCGAACCTTCTGAAAAGAGTTCCGCATCGGCTGTAAGGGGTGTCTCAGAAGAGCCGTCGACTGGTGCGGTAGAATCTGGGGTGGCATCTACCACCACGGAAGCCGTCAATTCAGGCTGCATCGGCTCTGCTGGGCTTTCGGGAAAGAGATCTGAACGTGCAGAAATGCCGGTGCGACCTGACTCGAGGTTGAGATCTCCGAAAAGATCTTCAGCCAACGGAGCCGAGCCCACAGGCCTCGACACGGACGTCATTTCAGGAGGCGTCGGTACTCGATTCGATACGAGCGATTCTCCCTCGCCCAGGGGTGAAATCGAAGGTGCCACCTTAGGCAATTCGTCACCGGGAAGCGTGAGCGCGCCCGTCAACGTGGCGTGCAACGCGTCGATCTCATCGCCACCCGCCACGTGAACATGCACCTTGGTCCACTGCTGTTCGAGAATCGCCAGCACTTCGATGGTGGAAAGATCAGCCATCGCCACCGACAATTCAGAACCTTCTGCCTTAAGAGGCACGAAACGAAACTGTCGCTGAAGGTCGAGCGGAACCAATTCAAGGACAGAGGGCGGCAGCCGCGGCAGATCGACAAATGGCAATCGATATTGTTCTGCCAGCGCTTGCCCCAACTGTGCGGCACTGAGTTTGCCCGTTGAGACCAAGAGATCTCCAAGACGCGTCGGCTCACCTGCACTTTGATCGCTCAACGCAGTCTCTACGTCCGCGTCGCTCACGGTTCCTTGCGTTACGAGGATCTCGCCGAGCTTCTTCATCACCCCTGCCAGTCGATTAGCGCTTCACCTTCGCCAGGTATTCTTCGCGCGTAAAAACACGCTTCTCTATCAGCAGTTCCACCATGGCTTTGAGCGCATTTACTTCTTTGCGCTGCGCCTCCTCGATGGCCCTGACCATTTCACTGGGGGGCTTTGAAGAAAATAATTCAACGGGCTCAGCCTGAGGCAAAGGCGCACGGCCCACGGGAGGGCTCGACCTGACAGGGGGAGTACCCGGGGTAAAGGGGTACCTGTCACCCGGCTTGATGTTTTCCGTCGGCTTCACCAACGTCAAACCTTGCGCGTTGATCAACCTAAAGCTGCTCTCCACATCACCTTCGCTCGACGGCTTCGACTCGTAGAACCGACCAAAGGCACGCGCGATGGCTTGTCTGCCTGCGAATTGAGGGCTGATTCGACATCGGCTGACGGCTCTTAACGTGTCGAGCTGCTTGATGTTTTGTGGCTCAGCCATCGCGACCACCAACGTCTTCCCATCGTCGCGAAGTTGCAGCGGTAAAGCCACCAAGTCGCGCGCCACATCCATCGGGATTTTGGAACGCACTTGTGGGGGTATGGCGACGATGGCCTCGAGATTCACGGCCGGGACGCTGGTCTGTTTGCTCAAGGCTTTGACGAGCATGTCTTCGGTCAGAAAATTCATCCGCACCAAGAGCTCACCCAATTTCCCGCCCCACTTTTGCTGCTCGATCAACGCAGCCTGAAGCTGGCTCTCATTGATTACTTTCGCCTTGACCAGCAGGTCGCCGAGTCGGATGGGCACCATGAACGCACCCAACTCTAACCAACTCCTGACGAACGTCGACTCTCGCGTTGGTCAGCAGGTAGTGAAGGGTGTGATGCACACCCCGCTCGTGATTAAAAAAGGAACTGCATTCTTACTTGTCGGGGCCCTGGGGAATGCCGGCAGCATCGACGTCAGTGCTGGGCACGCCCTCGGGAGGTTCCATTTCAAACAAGCTGAGGTCAGGCGCCTCATTGACGGTGATTTCTTTCCACACCCATTCGAGGCTGATTTTCGCGTTGGCGGCCACCAAAGAAATGAGCCGGGGTACCGTCGCCCCGTCTTGCGCCCCGATGTCGGCAAAGGCGAGATCATAGGCGTTGAGGTTCTCGACGATACTCTTGGTCACCCGGTAGCTGGGGGGCTGTACATAAAGCGTCTGGCGCACTTCGCCTTTAGTCAGCACCAAGATGAAGACTTGCAAGCCTTCATCGAAGTGCATGGTCATCGATTCAGAGGGAATTCGCGGCGCTCGCCCAAGCATCAATGCGGCCAATTCAGCCGGCGGTATGGCGAGGGGAAGAAAGCGGCCTAAGTTTGCAGCTGAAGCAGGCCCTCTGAAATATTTGCCTTCTTGCGCCTGATACAGACCGAAACGGGTGCCGTCGGTGACGAGTACACCTTGGGGGCGCCCAAAAAAATCGAGTTGTTCCAAGTGAATCAGCGCTGGGTGGCTGACGGCAGCAAAGACTGGAATCGAGCCTTTACCTTGAGGAGCATCGACGATGAGCTTGGCTTCGCCTTTGATGGCGTACACCTGTTTTTCCGCATAGCTGATGCGTGCCAATAGATCATCAGGCGAACGCGGAGCTCCGTCTTTACCCAAGTCGGTAAGGCGTTTCGGGCACCCAATGAGCATCAGCCCACAGAAGACAACCAGCACAACGGTCTTGAAGTTTCGAGGTACCATGGCGGCGAACATGCTTTACCGCTAATAGCTCTTTTCGCGATGCGCTTCGACGAGCTCCTGCACTATCTCCGCCTCGGTGGTTTTACCATCGTGGTCATTCTTTTCGCTTCCGTGCTCGCCATTGGCGTGGCCATCGAGAGGCTCATCACCTTATGGGGAGTCGGTAGCAAGGGCCGCGAGCTGGGGCAGCTGATCGCCCGACATTTACTTCGCGGAGAGATAGTGGCCGCACGTTCGGCTGCAGATCGTTCGACAGCGTTGTCAGCTGACATCTTTCGTACGGGTTTCGAACGGGCTACCAAAACTACAGGCCCGAGCCTCGATGCGGCCGTAGACCGAGAACGGATCTCTTTGGCTCTCAGACTGCGAAGGGGCCTTTGGATCTTGGGCACCATCGGCGCCACCGCCCCTTTCGTGGGCCTCTTCGGCACCGTCTGGGGCATCATGAGATCGTTTAAAGATCTCGGTCTCGATGTCGAATCTGGCGGCTCAGGCGGTTCAGCTGCAGTCATGTCGGGCATCTCTGAAGCGTTGATCGCCACTGCAGTGGGCATCATCGTAGCCGTCGAAGCGGTGGTGCTCTTCAACAGTTTTCAAGCGCGCTTGTCGCGGCTCAACCTCGAGTTCAAGCTGATCTCAGAAGAATTTGTTGAACTGCTTCGAGAGCAAGCACCCACTGGAAAGCTCTCCATTCCTGCGAGCACTGACTCTCAACCTCCGACTGCGGGTTAAACGATGGCGCTCAGCGGACCGCGAGGTGGAGGCGATGATGATCTCGGGCTTGAAGAAGCGCCCGGGTTTAACGACATCAACATTACGCCTTTGACCGACATTTTTTTGGTGCTGTTGATCATCTTTATGGTGACCAGCAGTGTCATCGTCAATTCGTCGACCGGCGCCAAAGCGGGTCTCAAGGTGAATTTGCCCCAAGGTGGGTCGGCCGATGTGGCGACGCAAGCGTCTGATCTTTCCATCGCGATTCTTGCCGACGGCCGACTGGTTCTCGGCGGCGATGTCGTCAACGCCGACGAAATGAAGAAAGCCTTCGAAGACGCGAAGAGCAAAAACCCCGACACCATGGTCATCGTTCAAGCCGACGAAGGTGTGCCCCACGGGAAAGTGGTCGAAGTGATGGAAATGGCCAAAAGCGCGGGTCTGGGGCAGTTGGCCATTGGCGTGCGCGACGGCACGCCCAAGTAATTGCTTCCTTAGAAGTGACCGTACGCTTCGTCTTCAATCTTCGTCGGGCTGTCATCTTCAAGCATCGCCACTTCTGCGTGATGCTTCACTTGAGGCAGCACATTGCGTGCAAACCAAAGCGCCGAGTAACGCTTTCCCTCATAAAAAGAGCGATCGCTATGACTGGCAGGGAGTTTTGCCAACGCCGCTTCGGCCTTCACGCCCGCATCGAGCAGCAAGTACGCCACCGCAAACTGAGACATCATCAACAAGAAGCGGTTCGCGATCAGCGGCACCAACTCGCCTTTGTTCGACTGTGACCAGCCCATCATGCCCATGGCCACACCCATGATGGCTTCTGAGGCGCCAGTGAGAAACTCGATTTCTTTTCCGAAGACTGGGTGGGCGTGATGTGTTTGCGCAAAAGTCGCCACGTCTGACATGAACGCTTGAAAGTTGGCTCCGCCGTTTTGGCCGAGCTTTCGGGCCACCAAGTCCATCGCTTGAATGTGATTGGTGCCTTCGTAGATGCTGAAAATTTTGGCATCGCGTGTGTATTGCTCGACAGGCCAATCTTTGAGGTAACCCGCGCCGCCGTACACTTGCTGCGCCAAGGCACACAGACGGAAGCCCTCGTCGCTTGCATACGCCTTTACCAGTGGAGTGAGCAGGTCGACTTGCCCTATGTGGTAAGCCGCTTGCTCATCATCTTGGCCAGCCAAGACGTGATGTTGATCTCGATGCGAGGCCAGTTTGATCACTAATGAACGAATGCCTTCGGTGGTCGCCTTCAGTTCAAGCAACATTCTGCGCACATCAGGGTGCTCGATCAGCGGTACACGTGGCGCTTTGGGATCTTTGAACTGGGTAAAATGTGAGCCCTGCTTTCGGTCTTTCGTATATTCCAGCGCGTTCAAATAGGCGCTCGAGGCCACAGCCAAACCTTGAATGCCCACCGCAATTCGGGCGCCATTCATCATGCGAAACATCTGCGGCATGCCTTGGTTTTCGACCGTGCCCACGAGCTCACCAAAGCACTGCCCATTCTCTCCAAAGTTGAGCACGCAAGTCGCGGAGCCGTTGATCCCCATCTTGTGCTCGATGCTGGCGACGGTCACATCGTTAAATTCGCCCAACGAGCCATCAGCATTGACCCGCATTCGAGGAACGATGAAAAGCGACAAACCCTTGGTACCCGGCGGCGCATTGTCAACTCTGGCCAAGACCAAGTGCACCACGTTGTCGGTGAGATCTTGATCTCCTCCCGAGATAAAAATCTTGGTGCCTGAAATCTTGTAGGTGCCGTCGGGCTGTAAAGACGCCTTTGAAACGGCGCTCCCCACGTCTGAACCGGCTTGCGATTCAGTCAGACACATGGTGCCGCCCCAGGTGCCGTTGAACATTTTTTCCGCGAACTTTTTCTGTTGGCCCTCGGTGCCACACAGCGCAATCACCTCGGCGGCTCCCCAGGCAAGGCTGGGATACATGTTGAAGGCCGTATTGGCCCCGCAGACGATTTCTTCGATGGCCGCGTACAAGACGTACGGCCCGCTCTGGCCTCCGAATTCTTTGGGCACCGAAATCAACTTGAGGCCCGCATCGGCCAACTTCTTCCACGCCTCTTTATAGCCTTCTGGAGTGATGACTCGACCATCGACCAGCTTGCAGCCGTCTCGATCTCCTTGGCTGTTTGAGGGCCCCAAAACTTCCGTGGCGAAGCGATACGTCTCTTTGAGAATGGCTTTCGAAGTCTCTTCGTCCCACCCTTCGTAATCGCCTTTGCCAGCGAACGACTGGAAGTCGAATTGCTCAAACAGCACAAAGAAAACTTCACGGAGATCGATTTTGTAGCGATTGATTCCTGACGACATTGCCAACAGCTCCTTCGAAGACGTCCATCACTGACGTAAGTCATCGAGCACAGCTGCTGATCGGCCTGAAGTCAACGCCTTTGACGCAATGCGCTAGCGTGCTGCCGGCAATTCAAGCACGGTGAGGAGCCCGGGTTGTGCAGCCGAGACGCGTGGCGCGGCGTTGACGACCAAATTGGCGGTGGCTCTATCGCCTGCGATACCACTTGAAATGGTCACTCGAACGGGGGGATCTGCATCAATTTCGATGACATCACCTGGGTCGTCAGCACCGACGGCCAACGTCAGTTCGAGCCGTACGCGCTCTTGGCCCTCGGCAAGCCCCACCGCCACTTGATGCATGCCCGCGACGCGCCCTTTCTTCACCACGAAAGCGCCGCCACGAATGTCTTCTTCTGCAAATACGGGAGTCAGTTCTTCTTCAAAGTCATCGCAATCAAGACCGAGCCCGAGCGCACACAAAGCCGCTGATTCGACCAGACCCACATGGCCAACTGCATCTTTGTCGACCAACGTAAAAAACTCATCTTCGGTCAGCCCTGCTCCCACTTTGCGCTGCAATGCTTCGCGGCGAGTGCGCGCGTCAACGACTCGAGTCACTTTGACGTGCCGCACTTCTCCGCAGACTTGCCCGAGGGTGGCGACCAAACGATCCATCACAAAGCCGGGGTTGACGCCTGTTCCCAATACTGTGGTTCCCGCGCGCTGGGCCGCCCGGTCAATTTTCTGCGCCAGGTCGGCGTAGTTAAACCAAGGGAAGCTGAGCTCTTCGCAGGTGCTCACCACATGCATGCCGTGCGAAAGCGCTTCGAGAACTTGATCCGTCACTTGAGGAAGTTTTGAGCCAGTCGCGTGGAGCAATACCACCCCCTGACGTCGCCCCACGGCCTGACCGATGGTTGAACTGATCTTGAAGCTTCCTGCGGGCATGCCGATGACTTCTGAAAGTTTGGCACCTGCAAGAGATTGCGATTTGTCTACCGCGCCAATCAATTCGACTTCTTCAGATTGAAGCGCCGCGCGAACGATCTCTTGGCCGATAAACCCCAAACCCATCACCACCACAGGCACAGGGCCTTCAGAAGGAATGGCCTTTTTCTCTTGTGAAGCGCCCCTGCCAGCTACTTTGGCCATAGTGGCCGCGGATGGTACGCGAGCCGATCTCGAGGACCAGCAGAAATTCTGACGGCCTTAAAGGCACTCTCGTGTGCGCATTCATCACACCCGTGTTGTTTCAAATTACCCGTTATGTTTCGAACGAATCTCATATGACCACTTCCCTCGAGCGCTTTTTAGTCGTCGACGACGACCCTTCCATCACGGAAGCGATCAGTCGAGTCGTCGTCTCGATGGGCTTCGATGTCGTCGCTCACACCGACCCCAGAGAAGCCGCAAAAGAAACCGTGTTCGATCTCGTCATCACCGATTTCATGATGCCGCACATGTCAGGCATCGAACTGCTTCAGACGTTGCGCACCACGCAACCGTCGGCTGTTCGCCTGATGATTACGGCGGCCAACGACTTCAAAGTGGCCATGAAGGCGGTCAATGAAGGTGAAGTTTTTCGGCTCCTCTCAAAGCCATGGAGCCTCTCTGAGCTCCGAGCCACCATTACGCAGGCCATCGCCTATCGCCGCGTGCTTGAAGAAAACCGGCGACTCACTTCCGTACTCGCAGAGCGAAACGCAGAACTGGTCGGCCTGAACGCCACGCTTGAGCAACAGATTACCGAGCGAACCAGCGGTTTGATTGAGGGCATGATTCGGGCACTCGACTACCGAGATACCGAAACCCAATGGCATTCATGGCGAGTCGCTCGATTTACGCGACGCATCGCAGAAGCGCTGGGCATCAAAGGCGAAGAGCTGCTGCACATCGAGCAAGGGGCCTTGCTGCATGACATCGGCAAGATTGGCGTGCGCGATGCCATTTTGCTCAAGCCTGGTCCGTTGACACCTGAGGAATGGGTGCAGATGAAGAAACACCCCGAGCTCGGCTATAGAATGCTTCAAAACATTCCGTACCTGAGGCCCGCCGCCGACGTGGTCTATCAACACCAAGAAAAGTGGAATGGCATGGGCTACCCGCGCGGGTTGAAGGGTGAAGAAATCACCATCGGAGCACGGGTATTTTGCGTCGCCGACACCATGGATGCCATTTGCAGCGACCGCCCCTATCGAAAGGGCAGCCCGCTCGAGGTGGCCGTCACCGAAATCACGCGTTTGGCAGGAACCCAGTTTGACCCCAAAGCGGTCGAGGCCTTCTTGTCGGTGCCCCTCAGCGAGTGGGTGCGCATTCGTTTCGAGGTGGAACAGCTTGAACAAGTCGACAAGCGACGCGCGACGGGCGAAATCGCGAAAATCATCGACCCAACATCTTCGGCTTAGGGCAAAGCTCGAATGTCGCTGATGGGGTCGCCTTCTAACAACGCATCGACCACTTCATGGCCTTGGGTCACTTCGCCAAAAGTGGTGTAGCGACCGTCGAGATGGGGCTGTGGCGCCGTAGTGATAAAAAACTGTGAGCCACCCGTGTCTTTTCCTGAGAGCGCCATGCCTACTACCCCTCGGCGAAACAGCTTTCGATTCACTTCACAGCGAATGGCATAACCGGGGCCGCCATTTCCATCTCCCCGGGGGTCACCGCCTTGAGCTACGAAATCGGGCACTACTCGATGAAAGGTAAGCCCTCTGAAGTACCCTTTTTGAGCCAACCCATAGAGATTGGCAGCAGTGAGCGGGGCATCAGTTTCAAAGAGTGAGATTTCGAATTCGCCCTTTTGCGTGATGACCACCAACTTGGCCCCCTGTGGCAACGAA
>JAYUVR010000334.1:0-6078 GCA_043753955.1 Archangium sp.
CCGAGTTCTCGTCTGGAAAAGTGCAATTGAGCCCGTATTCAGACGAGCTCCCGGCATGCACGAAGGCGTCGCAGCCCGACTCTTGGAGCCCCACCAACAGATTGAGTGTACCCGTGTAATTGACCTCGTGAATGCGTCGCACCTGCTGTTGACGCTCATAAGCCCCATACGCAGACAAGTTGAACACCGTGCGCGGTTTGATGCGCCCGAGCACTTGCGTCACGCTTTCGACTTGGGTGAGGTCTAAAGAAATCAACTGACGAGCTTCGACAAAGTCCGGCAAGCGAGCCAATCGCCAACCGCTGAATGGGTCGCGTGAAGCGGCGTAAACATCTTTCCGGCGTCTTGCGAGGCTGAAAAACAATCGCGCCCCAATAAAGCCAGTGGCACCGATCACCAGTATCGGGCCCGCCAATGCAGCAACATCGGCTTCTATTTTTGCGTTCCACTCGTCAGCGTAGAGTTCGGCGGGGAGCGCCCCAGTTGCAACCATTTGTTGATTCACTTGAGTAGCCCGTCGACCAGAGCGAGGAGCGAAGCAGCATCAAGTGCCGATTCATGCTGGTGAAATTTCTGCGAACCGTAGGTACCGCTTGGGTAACCTCGTGCGGCTCGTGTCTCGATGCGAGGGCAGAGCCCCCTTCGCAAAAAAGCCAATGCAAGATGTTCCGCCAAACCACCGCGCTCGACATGTTCTTCGACGATGAGCACGTGACCTGTCATTGCAATACTCGCCAACAGTGATGGCGTTAGTTCAAATACAGGCATTTCTGAAATCGCAAACACATCGACTCGACCTTCCGCAGCTGCGGGTCCCAATGCGTGAAGCGCGATGGGCCCAAGCCCAATGACCGTCAGTCGTGCGTTCGACCCTGCTGTCGCTGACTTAATCTTTCGCACCGCAGCAAACGGCGCTTCGAGCTCGAACCCTGCCGGGAGTTGGCCTTGATTCAGCCGCAAATACCCAGGGCCGACAATGCGCATCATGGCATCACCCACCATGGCCACGTCTGCCCCGGTCACGGGAATGAAACAACGCATGTTCTGAAAAGACGACAACATCCCCACGTCTTCAAGAGCGTGATGAGTAGAGCCCATAACGCCGTAGCCGTACCCGCCTCCATTGCCGACGATCTTCACATCAAGATTGTGAACACAGACATCCAACCGAATTTGCTCTGCCGGGCGAAATACCGCAAATGGCGCAATGCTATAACAAAAGGGTCGCAGCCCTTCAGAAGCAAGCGCGGCCCCAATTGAAACCATGTTTTGTTCGGCGACACCGGCATTGATGAATCGAGGGCCAAGCCGAGTGCGTACGTGCTCCAACGCTTGATAGCCGAGATCTCCAGTCAAGACGATGACCCGCTCGTCTTGAGCTCCATGCGCTTCGAGCCAGCTCGTAAATTCCTTACGCATGGCCGTCCGTATCTGCCAGTGCGACGACGTATTGCTCGTCACTCATGGGCAAGTAATGCCATTCCATTTGATTTGCCATAAACGAAACCCCGTGACCCTTCGTCGTTTGGGCCACGATGCATCGCGGCTTCTCTCCCTCACTGGGAAGTGCGTCATACGCCTTCGCCAGCGAGGTAAAATCATTTCCATTCTCGGCGACCGATACATCGAAACCAAAACTGCGCCATTTGTCAGCGAAAGGCTCGAGCCGCATCACGTCTTCAGTCGAGCCAAAGCCTTGAAGTCCATTGCGATCAACGATGACCGTAAGCCGTGCAAGACGATGCTGAGCAGCAAACAGAGCGGCTTCCCAAGTGCTCCCTTCATTGCAGTCGCCATCAGACAACACCGCATAGACGTGAAAATTCTTGCCCGAAAAGCGCTGCGAAAGGGCAAGGCCAGTCGCTAACGACAGTCCGTGACCTAGACTGCCGGTTCCGAAAGGGATCGATTTGATTTTCCGACTACACGGCGGGTGTGCGGCCAACAGGGTGCCGTCTTTGTAAAAAGTCTGAAGAAGCTTTGGGTCAAGTCGCCCCGCTTCGGCCAAAGTCGCATAGAGCCCAGCCGCCGCGTGGCCCTTGGACAAAACCAAGTGATCTTCTGGCGCCGCTCGAGAGAAAACGTGCAGAAGTATCTCAAGGCAACTGAGTGATGAGCCGATGTGCCCAGCATTCGCCTTCTTGTACATCTCAAGAATGGTGCGCGCCGTGCGGCGCCGTGATTCGTTCAGCGCAGGGAGATCGAGCGACATGGGCGTCATATGCCTATCTGAGTGTAGGGTTGATTCAAGTCGAAACAACTAACTGCGCGAGCTAAGAGGCGCCAATGTCACGGACGCAAGAGCCGCCCATTCGCCGGAGCCACCATGCTCGGGCAAGGCGAGATTGGTTGGCAGCCGGAATTATCGCTCTCGTCATCATTTTCGAATGGGGCATGGAGTACGGTTTTCAAGACGGGCAACGTTTGACCGACCCCGTATCGTACTTTGGCGACGCCCACGTCACTGCGGCTCTGGTGGCCGCCGCTCGTCGAGGCGATTTTTTGCCTTTTGTTTCTAAAAACATTCCATCTCTTGGTGCGCCTTTCGTTGCTCAATGGGACGACTTCCCCATCAGCGAAGACGTGCTCTATTTTTTCGTCGGCGTTCTGGCTCGGCCGCTCGGCGTATTCGGCGCCATCAATGTCGCTTTTGTCACCGCCTGCGTGCTCGCAGGACTTTCACTGTTCTTTGTCTGTCGACGACTCCATTTGGCAAGACCTGGCGCCGTAGGAGCCAGCATTCTCTACGGCTTGTGCATGTTTGTCTTCGCCCGCAGCACACACCACTTTTCCCTCATCTTCTTTTACTTCGTACCTTGGCTGGCTTTGGTCGGCCTCTGGGCTTCAAGTCGGCGCGGCATTCCTTTACGTTCAGCCCGCTTCTCCCTCGCTGCGGTGGTGATGATTCTGACGTCTTGGTCAGTCATCTATTACCTCTATTTTGGAGCGCAGCTCATCGCCCTTTCCGTCATTGCTCGCCTCGCACGTTGGGGCCGATCTCAATGGCGTTCCGCTGCGGCTTTGGCAACCATCGCGCTCATCGGGGTACTTTCGGTGCAGGCAGACACGCTCTACCGTATGGCTCAAGACGGTCGAAACCTGCTCGTCGGCATTCGCGCGGCGCAAGATGTCGAAGTTTTCGCCCTCAAACCAATCAATTTTTTTACCGCAGGAGGAAACCACCGGTACGGCTTTGGGCGCGCCATTGCCATCGCGGGTGCGCGTCAAACCGTGACCTCCGGTGAAGCACCCTCGCCTTACATGGGAGTCGTGGGAGGCATCACTTTTTTGTCAATGATTGGCTTTCTCATTGTTCGCCTTGCTCGTGGAAAAATGGGCATGCCGGTGTCGTGGGTTCTCTTGGCACTCTGGTTCACTTTTTTTCACGTCGTCGGAGGCTCAACCAGCGTCTTAGGGCTCACCGGAATTTCCGCTTTGCGTTCGGTAAATCGGGCTTCGATTTTTGTGCTGACGTATGTATTGCTTTTTGGCGCATGGGCCTTTGGAAAGATAACCCGAAGGTTACCCCAACCACTCCAATGGGCCTTAGCTCTGGTTGTGGGTGCTTGGGGCGCATGGGAAGCCATTCCCACCTCCGGCGTGCCCGCAACGATTGAGCCGATGCACCGAATAGCCGCCTCAGATCGTCAACTCGTCGCTGAAGCAGAAAAAGTGCTGCCTCCGGGAACGCGTGTCTTCAGTCTCCCCGCCATGGACTTTCCTGAAGCGCCACCCGTCGGTGGCGTCGACAGTTACGAAATGTTTCGACCGTATTTCTTTTCCAACCATCTGGCCTTCTCGCATGGAGACATGAAGGGGAGACCCCATGGAGCATGGAAGTACAAAGTCAGCCAGCTTCCTGTAGAGCAGATGTTTCAAGAGCTCACTCAACAAGGCTTCTCTGCGCTGTATGTTAATCTAAAGCCCTACGGAGGTCTTTCAGGGCTCGACCGATTTACCAAGGCCGGCGCAACCATCATCGCTACTGCCTCTGAGAACGACAGCGCTTTTCTTCGCCTGCCTCCCTAACTGCCTTTTGCTTTCTGCAACAACACAAAGAAAGAGTCGCCGTATTCGCTTTCGATGACTTCAGTTTGTCCCAATGCACGCATTGATGTGAGGAATTGTTCGACTTGCTCTGGTTGATAGCCGAATCGAAGAACGTAGATGGCGCCGAACCCGCGACGCTCAAGTTCCGCGAGACGTTGAGCATCAGGCAAACCAGCAACTTCATTCTGCCAATTCGACTCCTTGCGACCTTTCATATTTCCATACGAAAACTTCAATGTTTTCGAAAAGAGATACGGTCTGAATTGATCATAGTCAGGCAAGCGCCCTAGGAAGCCGGCTTCTGGAAATTGCATGGCGGGCAATTGGTAGACCGAAGTGCCTTCAGGCAATTTCTTCTCAACCGCAGCGACCAGGTGTTCATCTGCAAGGGCAACCTTCTCGCGCTGGGCCACTGTTTCCCAATGAGGAACGTTGGGGTCGATGCGAGACGTGGGGGTTTGGTCCCACACTCCGAGTGCAAGCACGACCGCAACCGCGCCCCATGAAACAACGCGAGGCGCCGACTTCAACCATTTCGTCAAAAGCCGCGCGAGAAACAGTAACGCAAACATCAATATAAAAATGCTCACGCGATTATTCGAACGGAAGAGCACTGTCCCCGTGGCCGACTGCAAAATCTGCATCAGGCCTCCATCCATCGTTACAAAAATGAGCCACACGCAGAAAAAACCAAATTTTCCCCACCCCAATCGTTTTCCCAGCAGCACGGTCCGCATCAAAACGACCATCAAACAGACCAAGCCAAAACCGCCAACAATACCCAGATACATCGAAGGAAATTCTCCGACCGCCAACGCAGACCGACGATGCCGATCGGCCGCGGCCGCGAATGCGTCAGCGCGGTGTCTCAGACCAGGCACAAAAAGCTCAAAAGGCCGAAGCGCATAAATCTCAACATCGACGGCCCCACGATGAATCGCTGCTGGATTCGAACCAAGTCGTGATTGAGAAACAAGAGTATCGAGATTGCTTAAACCAAAAGCTCCTGCGCCGGCCAAGGCCACCAATACCCCGGCCACGGCGTGCGACCACCGACGACGAAATATCTGAGCAAGAATACCGAGCCCAATTAATTGCAGACAATAATTCAGGTAATAAACGTTATAAAAGCCAGCAAGAGCAGCGATAGCAACGGCCCATCGAAATCGCCGGGAATTCCACGCCAGCCCGCGCCCTCCGACCCAGAGAACCAGGGGAATCATCAGCGGCAGGTGCCAATAATTGACCAGCGTAAAATGATGCACGCTCCGGTAAAAAAGAAATGGCGACAACCCAAACAACGCGCCGGCCAAAAAACAAGCTTCCCAACGCAAACGCAGCCAACGGCCAACTGCATACAATGTCAGCGCCGCCCCAAGCGCAGAAGTCAGGTACGCCAAATTCAGGGCAGCGATAACCCCAGTGAGGCGTGAAACTTGTCCCCAAAAGAAAAACACATGGTCATCGGAGAGCGGAAAATCGTTCCAATTGGCAACAAATGGGGCACCCAGCTGAGGGTTTTCTTTTGAAAAGAATGGAACGAAGGCGAAGTCGGCTCCAGCCTTCACCAAACTCAGCGTAAACATCCCATCGAGCACGTAACCGATTGGGCGAGTGAATGCTGTTGGGCTCCATTTATCGAATACCGCGGCCCAGGCGCAGAATACGACAAGGGAAAGAGCACCCATGCGCAACGCCTCGAGGAATCGGGTCCTGCGGACAAATGGGAGTGTCATGCTCATGCGCTGCGTACTAATACCGCGTGAACGCTACAGTTCGAACACTTTCCAAGGAGAACTGGCCGTGGCCGTTCCCTCTTTTGCGAACCAGCGCCACGACCGCGCTGGCCAAAGTCTCTTCTTTGTCCTCGCAGCCGTACTGCTCAGCCAAGCCTTGGCCACCAGCAATGGCCATCAAAACCCTCAAGCGATGCGGCTGCTCACCGTTTCTCTCTTCCTGACTTTGGGAGCGGTAGTGATGCCCTCGCTGCGCAGGTGGAAGCAGTGGGTAGGGCCCGTGACGGTGGGC
>JAYUVR010000335.1:0-2588 GCA_043753955.1 Archangium sp.
GTGGTGTGGCGGTTTCAGCTGGCACTGCAATTGGGCCTCGAGTTCCGCACCGGGCAAATCTCAGGGCAAGACCCGGGCGCGGACACCACCTTTTACAAAGATGGTTTTGTGCCGCTCGACCTGTTGCTCGCTGGGCGTTTGAACGTGCGGTACTTCGTCGTCGACGGGCTCTTCATTCATCTGCAGGGCAATTACACTCAGTACCTCTTGGGCGAACGGGCCACTGATGAGCAAGGCGGAGACTATGGCTCGAGCAGCAGCGTAGGCTTCAACGGAGGCGTCGGTTATGGCTTCTAAGAGTCATTGGGGTGCGTTGTGGCTCTGCGTTTCTATGGTTGCATTTGGCGCTTCCGAGACCATGGTGGGGCCAGGTGTCGGCAATGCAGACACCTTTGTTTCTGAGGGAAGCAAACTCTTCAACAAGCGCCAGTATGCGAAGGCTTCAGAGCAGTTCCTCAAAGCTTCCCGTGCGAACCCGGCGCTAGCGCAAACGTACGTGCAATTGGCCAGGGCGTTGATGATGGCCAATCAGTCACAGCGCTCATGTTACGCCTATCGCGTCTACCTGAAGTCCGTACCCGATGGGCCTGATCGCAAAAAAGCGGCTGCCGAGAGCGATCTCTGTGAACGAAAAATCAAAGGGCTCAAGGGCGAAGATCTCACCAAGATATTCGTCGACCAACGGGCCGAATTCTTCACCGCCCTCGATGCGCGAGAATTGCTTGGCCCCAATTCAGCCTCTGACACCTTGAGGGGCTTGGTTCGTGACGGTTTTTTGGGCCCTGAACTCGGAGAGATGGCGCAAAAATTAGGGGCTGTGGCTACCGCTGAAGCTGAGGGCATTGCCCGCAGGGCATTGGCGGGGGAAAAACTCAGCCCCCAGGTTTTGCGCAGCGCTCGCCCGCTGTATCAAGTCGCTCAAGAATTCGGGGCGGCGGCCGCTGACGCCAAAGGTAAAATGGCGTTTCTCGATGGCTTGGCAGAACTCAACGAAAAAGCCTGGAAGAAGGCTGAAGGCCATTTTAACGAGGCCGCAAAGAGCGATGCTGCGAACAAAGAGTATTCATTTTATCGAGCCTTGGCATTGGTCGAAGGTGGTGAAAGAGGTGCTGCTTTGCGCATACTCGAGGCGGAACTCAAAGGTGACCCGCGTACGGCCGTCTTGCGCGCCGCCATCGCCGTGACCGATTCTTCAAGTGCAGGCGCAAATGAACTTGAAAGTTTGCTCTTCAGCACGCGTTTTCCACCTGAGAAGTAAGTCTTTTAAAAAAGGGGTTTGAAACGCGTGGCCGTCTTTATCTGCCAGGGCTGTGGCACAGAGCACGCCAGTTGGGGAGGCAAGTGCCCTGACTGCGGAACTACCGAGACCATCAAGCTCGCTCAAGGTACCGACCGCATGGTCGACCGCGTGGTGAAGAATAAGTACAAGATTGTGCGGAAGTTGGGGCAGGGCGGCATGGGTGCCGTGTATTTGGCTGAGCAACTTGGCATCGGCCACAAAGTCGCTCTTAAGTTTCTCAGAGCTGAGTTTTCGAATGATGCAGAAATTGCTCGGCGCTTTCTAAACGAGGCCAAATCGTACGCGTTGGTGGCACACCCCAATGCGGTAGGGCTACACGAATTGGGTCAAGACGATGAAGGCAATCTCTTCATCGCAATGGAATATTGCGAAGGGGTTGATCTCAAGAAGTTGGTGGCTGAGCAAGGTCACCTGCCGGTGCTCGAAGCGATTGAAATTGTGCTTCAAGTGGCTGACGTGCTCGCCAATGCGCACCAAAAAGGTGTCATTCACCGAGATCTCAAACCCGAAAACATCATGATTCGAAGGGGTATTCGAGGAGTGCACGCCAAAGTGCTCGACTTCGGCATCGCCCGTCTGATGGACGGAGGGACCAAGTTGACCATCGCCGGGTCCATTGCCGGCACTCCGCGGTACATGTCGCCTGAGCAGGTTGAGGGTAAAGAAGTCGATCTCCGGGCTGACATTTATTCGCTGGGCATCGTGCTCTACGAATTGTTGACCGGCCGCCAACCTTTCGACGGCAACACCATTACAGACATCTTGCGCAAACAAGTGGTGCAGCCTTTTCCCACTTTGGTTTCCGCGGCCCCTGAGCTCGATGACCCGCGTCTGGAAGCGGTGCTTCAACGCGCGTGTGCGAAGCAGGCCCCCGAGCGTTGGGCTGACATGGTCGAATTCGCCAATGCGTTGTCTCAAGCGATACCGACGCAAGCCAATCTTTCGCCGCTTCCATTGCACCGTTCGAGTGTGCCACTGCCCTCAGCGGGGGTTGCGGTGCCGGGTGGGGCGATAGAAGCTTCGTCCACCGAGCGCACCTTGATGAAGGGGGCCGGTGCCGCCAGCACTGAATCTGTCGGTCAGCTGGTGAGCACTCAAGTTGAAGGTCCGGCCGGCCCGACTCGGCTGACGAAGGGCACGATCGCTCCGCAGGTCTCCAAATCAAAGACTCCTTTTGTCGTGCTGGGCGTGATGGTCGTGGGCGCGTTGGTTTTTGCGACGTATGTCTCGACCCGCCCTGAAACACCGGTCAGCCCTACGATTGATTTGCCGAGGCCTCGCACCCAGC
>JAYUVR010000336.1:0-13143 GCA_043753955.1 Archangium sp.
CGCCAGCATCACCGGTGCCTACGTGGCTCTGGTGTTGGCGCTGAGAAAGATAAAGGGCAAGAGCGGGCTTTCTCAATTGCCTCCGATGCATCACGTGGCCGCAATTTCAGTCGGCATCGTGAAGGGCCAGGTTTCCGTCGACCTCGACTATCTGGAAGACTCGACGGCAGAAGTTGATTTGAACATCGTGGCGCTCGAGGGCGGAAAATTGGTCGAGATTCAAGGCACTGCTGAAAACGGCTCGTTCAATCGCTTGCAACTCAACGAAATGCTCGACGCTGGGTTGGCGGCCACTGAGAAGTTGGTCGAGCTTCAGAAGAAGGTGCTCAGTTGATGAGACAGATTGTTTTCGCGTCAACCAATGCAGGGAAAATCGCTGAATTGAAGGTGCTGCTGGGCCCCGAGTGGGCAGTGAAGAGCGCACGAGATTTTCCGCAGTTGCCTGAAGTCATCGAAGACGAGGCCACTTTCGAAGGCAATGCGGCCAAGAAGGCGCATGCTTTTGCGAAGACAACGCGTCTGTGGACGTTGGCTGATGATTCGGGCTTGGTTGTGGATGCCTTGCACGGCCGGCCGGGTGTTTTTTCTGCACGCTACGCGCCGACTGAAGAAGAGCGCATCGCGAAGTTATTGGCGGAACTTGAGGCGATACCTTCCGCTCGTCGCTCAGCCCGCTTCGTATGTGTGCTGTGTCTGGCCTCGCCTGAAGGAGATCAACACTTCACCCAAGGTGAGTGCGAAGGCTCGATTGGGTTATCTCCTCGAGGCAATAATGGGTTTGGGTACGACCCCATTTTCTGTCTGTCTTCGGGTAAGACCATGAGCGAGCTGACCAAAGAAGAGAAGGCAGCCATTTCGCATCGCGGAAATGCGTTTCGAGCGATGTTGCCGCAGCTGCTCAACGTGCCTCAAGGAATGCTGTAAGCCTCAACGAGCGCCAAGGTGATGAGCGCTCTCTTCAGCTTCTCTTACACGTCTGTTTTGAGAAGATCGTCCACCACGTTCATTTTGAAAAGCGTTTCGATTGATTCACAATTGTTTCGCATTTCAGCACGGGCAGCGACTGCCGGGCCCTGAAGCTCAACCTCACGATTGAATACGTCTTCCGATGGCCACACCGCATACGCCACAAAGGTGCCATCGGCTTCGTTTCTGTGAAGCCGAGACCCCAGGCTGCCGCGTTGCTCAGCGATTGCCTGTGTCAGCGTTCGCCACGACGATTGAAAGAGCTGCTCTCGACCGGGCTTTACGCGAAATCGATAGACGACGGAAAACATGGGCGCTCTCTATCACCGAGCGCCATGGGTGCCGGAGCTCACTCTGAGGTAATGCCAGCATCAATCACAATCAATTCACTTCGGACGGCTGTATTCGAAGTTATCGAGAGGCTCGTTCTTGACTATTTTTGCTCGAATGGCTCCCTGGTTGTCCCAGACCCATTTGGCTTCATCTGAGAGCAGCTCGCGAGGAATGTGCGTGAGACTGGGAGAATTTTTTTGATCGCGAAGGTAAAATACGTCTTGAAGGAGATCGCTGAAGGCCACTTCGCTCATCGCCTTTCCCGACCGAAGTGTCGCCAAGCGCTCGGCGTAATACGCGGCGGGCATCATGTTGCGGCGCTCATATTCGAAAGACGTGTCTGCTTTACTCGGAACTGAGGATCCGCCGGCTCCAATGGGCGAGCCATCAAAAGTGTCGAGGGGCTCTTGGTTGTCTATTTTTGCGCGAATGGCGACCTTGTTGTCCCAAACCCACTTCGCTTCATCTGAAAGCATTTCGCGAGGAATCAGTTTCAGACTGTTCGCATTGGAATATTCGCGGAGGTAAAACACATCTTGAAGCAAGTCGCTGAAGTTGGCCTCGCTGATGCTTTTCCCCGAGCGAAGAACTGACAGTTTTTCGGCGTAGTACTCTGGAGGCATCATGTGGCGACGAAAGTACTCGTCAGAAATGCCATTCGCGCCTGTCGTAATAGCTTGAGTGGCGGTGGAAGAGGCAGGTGCATTCCCAATGGTATTTGGCATGAGAGTTTCCTTGTTTTAAGCCGTGAAAGCGACTGCGACTGCCTACACCGAAAAATCGGTTATGTCCGTCAGTGAGAAGAAAAAGCGAACCGCTCAGTGAACGAGCTGTGAGGCTGCCTCAGGACGAAAAAAGTTCAGCTTGCTGGGGTTCGAGACCGAGGGCTCTTCGTACGGGGGCGAAACTCCGGCGGTGAAAATCAAGTACGCCCAAAGTGCCCATGGCTTCGAGATGCTCTGGGGTGGGGTACCCCTTGTGCGATGCGAAACCGTAGCCGGGGTGCTTTTTGTCGAGTTCTGTCATCAAGGCATCGCGGGTCGTCTTCGCTAAAATGGCTCCGGCGGCGATTGAAAGGCTCTGCGCGTCACCTTTGATGATGCCGCGTTGGGGGTGCTTGATGCCGGGAATAGTGCGGGCATCGACGAGTACAAAATCAGGGCACTGAGAAAGGTTTTGTACTGCTCTTCGCATCGAGAGCAGCCCGGCTTGGTAGATGTTGATGCTGTCGATTTCGTCTACCTGCGCCCACCCGATGGACCACGCCAGCGCATCTTTTTTGATGATGGCAGCCAGAGCTTCGCGACGTTCTTCGTGGAGAATTTTTTTTGAATCGTCGAGACCTTTGAGCTTGTAGCCACGAGGCAAAATGGCGGCTCCGGCGCACACCGGCCCGGCGCATGGGCCCATGCCGGCCTCGTCAACTCCTGCGATGTAGACGTGGCCCTGGGCCCAGAGTTCGCCCTCGAACTTGAGCATCTTCCTAAGCCGCTGGCCTTCAGAGCGATTGCTTGAATGCTTTCGTTTGAATGCTTGGGCCAAGGCCTGAGCACCTGCTCGGGGATCTCTTTCAAGAGAAGAGACCAAACCCGCAGGCACCCGCGCTCCGTTGACCAAGTAGCGCTCTTTCAGCTCGCCGAGCGAAAGTGACACCGCGTTCGAACCGGTCACGGGTTATTGCAGTTTGAGGGTGAGCGAAGCCGGAGTGACACTGACGCTGCATTCCGTGCCGTTAAAGTTGAGCTCGGACGTCTGCGTTTGGAGATCGTTGACGCTGGCCTTTACCCGCACCACTCCGGGCCCGTATTTGTCTTTGACCAACGCAATGCCTCGAGCGTCGGCGACCACGTTTTCCGTCTTCGCGTAGTTCACATATTCCACCGACACGACAGCGTCTGGAGCGGGTTTGTCAGTTCGATCATGCACCAGCACTGCGGCAGTCAGTGGTTCGTTATCGCAGACGATCACCGTTCTTCCTCCGTCGGCAAGCGAGGTTTCGATATTTGAACAGCCAACGCCAAGCGACATAAGTGAAGCAAGGAGAAGCGGTGCAAAGCGCATAGATGCTGACCTACACCTTCAAGGGGGATGCGTTCAAGGTGGACTCAAGGCAAATGGTGAGCCGTCACCGTGGAGGCAGTGACTGCAAACCAGCCGTCGCGCCTGATCCTCTCGGTCAGTCCAAGTTCGTGATGGTGCCGTTTTGATTGCCGTTTGAGTGATCAGATACTTTGTGCGAAGCACCGGGGCATTTGCGAGAGATCGAACCAATCTTCACCCTCGCGCACTGGAAGCGCTGAAAATGAATGCGTCACGCCTGCCGATAAGCAATCAAAGTGAGCGGACGGACGACGAACTGATGATGCTTGCTCGAAGCGGTACCCGTTCCGCATTTGACGAACTCGTGCGTCGTCACCAACTGTCCTCGCTCAAACTTGCATCCAGGTATCTCAACGACACAAGTGCCGCGCGTGATGCCTGTCAAGCAGCCTTCCTTGAGTTGTACCGCGGACTTCCGCGGTATCAGCCTCGAGGCGTTTTCGTCCACTTCCTGCGACAGGTCGTTCTCAACCAATGTCGAATGCATCGGCGCAAGACGCGAGGCACCGAACGGGCGTTGACGTTAGGCCTGCATCTCACTGTTGTTGCGCTCCCGTGCCCCCATGAAGATCTGCTGGCCTCGGAGCGACGACGTGAGGTGGACCGTGCAGTGAGTCTGCTCTCTGACAAACTCAAAGAGGTCGTGGTGCTCCGTTACACCTGCGACCATTCGCTTGAGGAGGTCGCTAGCATCCTCGAAGTTCCTCTCGGCACAGTGAAAAGCCGGTTATTTGCCGCCATGGACAAGCTCAAGCATCACCTCAACACCGCAGGAGGGCGGTCATGAGCCTGGAACCTGAATTCCATGAGTGGGTGCGGTATGTCGAGGGCGACCTCGAGCCGACTCGAGCCGCCCAACTTTTGAACTCGCCTCAACGAGACGAATCGATGGCTGCAGCGAAAGACCTGATCCGCCGATTGTCGGACACCGATGTAGCCCTCGAAACCATTGACTTGCTGCCAATGATTCATCGGGAGCTTGAGAGCCAGCCTTCTGGCCGCGCACCATCAGGCCCATTTGTGGTTTCCGTGATGGCGCTCGCAGCCGCAGCCGCCGTTGGTGTCTTCTGGTTTGGGTTCGAAACTGACGGGCGCTTTCAGTCCAAAGGGGAAGGCTTCACAGTCGAAGCAGAACGCTGGGCGGGTGTCGATATGTACCGGGTTGTGGGCACCAAAACGGAAAGGTCTCCAGAGGCCATTGACGCACGTGACGGGCTGGTTTTCGCGTATCGAAATGGGGGGCCTCGGCCATTCTCACACCTGATGCTATTCGCCGTAGATGAGAGCGGGCGTGTCTACTGGTTCTTTCCGGCTTGGACGGAAGCGGTGACTCCCCCCACGTCCATGCCTATCGTTGCGGGTCAAGAGGCCATCGAACTCCGCGAGGTGGTCCAACATGATTTTGCGCCAGGCCGACTGGTAGTGCACGCGCTCTTCAGCCGCAAACCCTTTGGCGTCGACGACATTGAGCACAGACTTCAAGAGTTTGAACAATTGCCAGAAGTTCAAGTGCAGCATCGTGCGCTGGTCGTCAGACCATGAGCCGTACCTCCATTCTGCTCGTCATGTTGTGGTGTTCGTCTGGGCAGGCTGAAGTGCGGCGCTTTGCTGTGGTGGTGGGCAGCAACGCAGGCGAGGGCATTCGCGCTGCTCCTTTGCGCTATGCCGACGACGACGCTGTGGCCATGCATGAGTTGTTGCTTGAGGCCGGGGTCGAGTCGGCGCTGCTCGTTTCTCAAGACGACGATACTGCTCGGTTGCACCCGCTTACAGCAATAACGGGTGAGCCCACGCTGGCCCGCCTCCTTCAAGTCTTCGCGGCTCAATCTGGGCGAATGCGTGAGGCACAGGCCCGGGGAGAAGAGGTGGAATGGACTTTTTTCTTCAGCGGCCATGGCGATGTAAAGAATGGGGAAGGCATTCTTGGTTTGAGCAAGGGAAGTCTGACTCGAACTCAGCTTCATCACAAACTGCTCGACCACCTTCCGGCCAATCGAGCACACGTCATCATTGACGCATGCAAGTCGTCTTCCTTGGTTGCGGGAAAAGGCCCTGGAGGAAAGCGAGTCCCCTTTCCGTATGCATTCGCTGGCGAGGTGGAGCGACCGGGTAATATTGGTTTTTTGCTGTCGGCCTCGTCCGCCGGCGACAGCCACGAGTGGGACCGATTTCAAGCCGGGGTCTTCAGCTATGAACTTCGTTCGGCACTTCGGGGCGCAGCCGATGCCAATCTGGACGGCCGTGTTTCGTACGCTGAAATCGGCGCATTTCTACAGACAGCAAATCAAGGCATCGCCAATCCCATGTATCGGCCCGACTTCACCATATTGCCGCCTCAAGGCGCCGCAGGGTTCGACCAGCCAGTGATGACCTGGTCGAGTGCAGAGGTCGTGGTCGCGGAAGCCGCGCTTGGGCAGCACTATTTGGAGCGGACCAATGGTGAGCGGTTGCTTGATCTCTACCCAGAAGCGGGCTTCTTTCCCAACCTGCATTTGCCGTCAGATCGGCCCCTGTTCATTCGAAGCGCAGACCGCGCCACCGAGCTCAGGGTGGACGAAGAGGTGGTCTCATCGCTTCGCACGTCGACCCTGCAACCTTCAATGCCAGCCACTCGCCCCAAGGGCTCGCTAAACCTCGCTTTCGGACAACTCTTCGCGCTGCCCTTTGGGGCGAGCGCTGTTGAACGTTGGGAAAAAACGTGGAGACCGCCAGACTTCGCGTCATTGGCGGAGGCGGCCGAACCACCTTTGACGGACCGTGTGAGGCCGGTCGTGGGCTGGATCGCGCTGGGGGGAGCTGGGATGGCAGTAATTGGTTTTTCGGTGGCCTGGCAACGTTCGGAAACGGGCCTCGCATTGAGTCAAGTCGAGCGCATGCAGCGAAACAAAGAAGTGGTCGCCTTCAATGTTGTTGGCGTGACGTCATTGGCCATCGCTGCGTCTGCCGCCTCAACGTGGTTGGCCCTCACGTTCTTCAAGGCAGGAGGGGCTTCCATCTCCTTGACGACGACCGGTGCAGAATCGGCACTCATTTTTCATGGGACGTGGCCATGACACCGAACTTGATGAACCTCGGGTGCACTGAAGGCGACATGAAAAACCGGGTTTCTCAACTGATTCTCGCGCCGCTGTTCCTTCTCTGGGTGAATTGTGCTCGTCAAATTCCGCTTGAACTCGCGCCTTGCCCTTGTGCCACCGGGTGGGTGTGTTGTGAAGATTTGAAGGTTTGCGCTCTTTCTGTGGATCTTTGTCCCGTGGGTACGACGGTGCCTGAATTTCGAGTAACACCGGAAACCGCAAACGTAAGCGCAATTCAAAACATACAATTGTCCGCGACGAGTCAGCACGTGACCTGGCTCGTCCAAGAAGGGAAGAGGGGAGGGGACGTCGATCAGCATGGGCTCTACCGACCTCCTGTTCAACCCGGCACTTACCATGTCATTTGCACTGAAGACGAGACGGGCCGAATTGCCACGACCACTCTCATGGTCACTCCGCTTCAACTTGAACTTATTGCCGGCAGACTTGGCGGTGAAGGCAACGCAGATGGCGTGGCGTCGGATGTCCGATTTCATGCGGGTATGAGCGTGGCTGCCGATCGCGAAGGAAACGTCATTATCGGCGATGGAAATCGACTCCGGAAATTCGATCCTCAGACGAAGCGGGTCACAACGATTGCAATTACACAATACAGTATTGGGCTGCTCGCCGTCGGTGGTCGCTATGCGTATTATTATTGGGGCGGAAGTCAGGGAATAATCTCGCGTGTATCGCTGGACACTGGGCTCGAGAACGTCGTTATTGGAGTGGTAGGCGCCAAGGCTCTTGCCGCTGACGATCAAGGGAGGATATTCGTTTCCGATTACACTTATCCAACGATTACCGTCTTCGACGCCACAACAAACAATTCCTTGTATGGCCAGGCGCTCTTTAGCTGTGGTGGTGAAATGGCCGGCCTACAGAATGGTCCGTGCGACACGGCCCTGTTTGGCCGAATCACTGATCTGGCATACGAAGAGAAGGAAGGCGGCGTGTTGTGGATGCTTGATCAATTCGGCCAAACCGATGCCGGTCCAGCGGGGACGGTTAGAAGACTTTCGCTGAACAACCGTGAGGTCACGACTCTCCCTGTTTCGCTCGTGTTTCCAGAGCAGCTTGAATTCGTCGACGGCTGGCTCTATTTCACTGAAAACGGGGGCGACCTTACCATCGGGAGGATGAATCGAGATGGCACCGACCTGGAGCCCGACTATGTTTGGCACAGAGCGGGGTTCGCACCGATAATGCAATCCGACTCGAGACATACATTCGCTGTGGTTGGAAGTACGAATCTCAATCCACTCTACAATATCGGAGATATGTATATTGCCGAAGAGCAAGAGCTTCGAATTGGTTTCGAGATCGGACAAAGCGTCGTCGTCGCGGGCTTGCGAAAAGCCAATAGCTCTCTCGATGGAACAGCGAGTAATGCCTCGTTTACTGATCCAAGAAAGATCGTTTCAATCGGTTCAAATCAATTCGTTGTAACGCAAGACGGGCTCGGCCGACTGCTTACGTTGCCTGAGCGAACGGTCTCGACCATGACCTACAGCACCCGAAGCCCCACCATGGTCAGTGCAGGACATTTTTTGTATTCGATCGAGCCCGCGTACAGAACTGACAGCAGCAGCAGCAACGATGTGCTGAGCTCATACGATCTCATTGATAAGACATTTCGTCAGATTGCGGGAAACGCAGAGTCTTTTTCTTCCAATGTCGACGGAAGGGGCGAGGCGGCGCACTTTTGGGAGCCTAAGATTCTCTCGACGAGTGCTGATGGTGCCTTTGCTCTATTGAAGGTGAATTGCAGCAGCACCGTATCGTGCGAACAACTCCGTCGGGTGTGGCTTGACACTGGCGAAACACAAACTTGGACCTCCGGTGGATTTAAGGCGCTCGATGAAGCTTCTTCACACGAGGCCACGTCGTTTTTGAGTATCAGAGAGGCGACGACCAGCGCGACTCAACTCTTGGTGGCAACCGTTCAGCCCCTTGATGACGCCTCTGATGGAGGAGTTCAACCGAAATACCGAGGATTTATTAAACGGTTTGAGCTGTCAGACGGCGTTTTGACACTCTCAACTGCTATTCCGCCGCAGATCCCCTTCGACAACGCACGGTGGGCCATCACTGCCTTCTGTTGGGGCTCTGGCTGGCTGTACGTCGCCTGCGGCTCAAGTGTTTACAGAATGGACCCAAAAATAGGAGAACTTGAATTGATTGTCGGAGGCCCCGCGACAGGCGTTCGTCTGGGTTCTCTGCCGGCGGGACTCAACAATATTTCGAGCATGACGTTCACGACAGATGGCCAACTTCTTCTGTTGGACAGTGCCGAGAATTCAGTGCTTGGTTTGCGTTGATTGCCCACACCCCAAAAGGCCCTCGGGTTTCGGAGCCTGATCCGGGGGTGTCCTTCAAATCGGGAAAGCTGATTTGTCAAAGTGAAATAGCTCGCCTTTTTTGAGTCGGCGCAGCCTCTGATTTCTCAACTCGCTTCCCAAGCGACAAACCGTCGACTTCAAAACTTAGGTGCGGGCCACCTGGGACTCAGACTCTTGCCATGGTGTTCCGAGCCAACTCTGGTACGCCAGTTTCTGGGCTTCGGTCGGTTTTTCAACTCGCTGAAGGTAAGCCGCATCAGCAGGTTTAGCACCCACGGTGACGGTGACTTCCGTCAGGCGATCTCTCCGAAACACAGTCACTGTGACTATTTCACCAGGTTTTTTGTCTTCAAAACGGTTGATGAGGGTATTGGCATCGCACTTGAGGCCATCGAGCGCGACCACTTCATCGTCTGAATAGATCCCGGCGGCCATCGCTGGAGACCCATCGAGAACCGTAGCGATGCCTCCGCTAGACCGAGGAATGATGCCGAGCCAACCTTCTGTTTTTTCAGTCTTGCCTCGAGCGGAAATCCCTCCCTTGTCATTCGGAGATTCGCGAGTGCGAAAGCGCACTTCGAGACCGACATGGTCGAACACCTCGTAACCGAGTTCCGCTGTACTGCGTAGCGAACGAGAGAAAAAATCTTTAAGCGAAGTGCGGGCTACTTCTTCTGCAGCGGCTTCTACCCCATGCTCGGGCACGCCTGACTCATCTTTGAATCGATTCCACAACAGGCGCACCACGTCATCGAGCGAGCGTTCGTCATTCGTCGCGCGTCGAATGGTGAGGTCGAGCAAAGCGCAGACGATTTCACCTTTGAGGTAATAACTGATGGCTGTGTTGGGTGAGTTTTCGTCAGGGCGGTAGTGTTTGGTCCACGAAATGAGAGAGGCCTCTGCCAGCGGTAACACCGAGCGACCCGGAGTGGTGTGAAGCGCAGTGAGCGATTCGCCGAGCCTCGTAAGATAGCGAGTACCACTCATGAGCCCAGCGCGGCGGGTGAGTAAATTGTCGTAGTAACTGGTGCCGCCTTCGAAATACCAAAGTAGCTCAGTGTAGTTTTCTTGGCTGTAGTCGAAGGGCACGAGTCGCCGCGGCTTGACGCGTTTGACGTTCCACAAATGAAAATACTCGTGGGCGCACAGGGTGAGAAAGTCTTCCCAGCCTTTGGGCGAACTAAAGCCTGTCCGTGGGTATAACAAAGCGGTTGAAGCTTTGTGCTCCAGGCCACCCCGGCCTTTGTCGGTGGCATAGATAAAAAAGACATATCGAGACATGGGCAATGCGCCAAAGAGTGCCGCCTCTGTCTCGATGATGCGTGTTAAGTCATTGACCAGTTTCTTTTCATCGAGCTGCGGTTCACCCCAGAGAACGACTTCGTGTGGAACATTGGCGGCGGTGAAGCTGATGGGCGTATGCGGGCCAATTTCAAAAGGTGAATCGACCAGCTCGTCATAATTGGCCGCGACGTATTCGTTGCCTTGTTGCTCAAGTGCCACAGTCGTCCGCCAACCTGACGGAGCATCGATGCTGACTCTGCACGGGTGGGCGCGAAGGTGTTCTGAATAGAAGAAGAGCGTGGCTCCATTGAAATAGCCATGGCTGCCGTCGAGATGACTGGTGCGGACGGTCAATTCGTTTGCGTAGACTTTGTAACGACAGCGAATTTGATGGTGATGCGCGGTAATTCGAAAGCTGCGTTTGTCGAGACGCTCGAAAGGCACCGGTTGGCCTTCGGCATCTACGGCAGCAAATTCTTGCACGTGGCGACTGTATTCACGCACCAAGTAGCTCCCGGGAGTCCACACCGGAAGGCAAACCACCAGGTCAGACGAGCTCGCGGGAAAAGTGGCCTCGACTTCGAACAGGTGCGAATGCGGCTGGGGCATCGACACGCGGTAGCGAATGGGTTCCGACATGAGCACTGATTTATTCCTGCTTCATGGCTGAGTCGAGGTTCCGCTCGAGTAGAGGCGGGCATGCTTAAGCAAAAGCCCCATCGACTGGCCCGGCGTGATGGTGAGAGCTGGGCCCACCACGCGCAGCACGGCTTCGCCCAAGGCAAACCGATATTCGGTGGTACTGCCAAGGAAAAGGCGAGCCAAGAGTGGCAGTGCAGTGCCTCCAGAGCTCAGTTTGATTTCTTCGGGTCTGACCGCCAAGGTGCCAGGCCCATCAATAGCGGTCACCGAATCGGGGAGAGCGAAGCGGTATTCACCGCAAACAAAGTGCCGACCTTCGACTCGGCCCTCGAGGCGGTTGGCGCTCCCGACGAAGCCAGCCACAAAAGCAGTCGCAGGAGCTTGGTAAATGCGCTCGGGCGTATCAATTTGTTCAATCACTCCTTGGTGCATCACGGCGACGCGATCTGAAAGTGCGAGTGCTTCGTGTTGATCGTGGGTCACGAAAATCATGGTGGTACCCAGGCGAATTCTAATGGCTGCGATTTCACCGCGCAGTTCTTCTCGTAACGCAGCATCAAGATTCGACAGCGGTTCATCCAGAAGAAGAACTCGCGGGTTGTTCACCAATGCTCGGGCAATGGCCACTCGCTGGAGTTGACCTCCAGACAGTTGACTGGGCATTCGCGAAGCGAGGTGTGTTAAGCGCACCCATTCAAGGGCTTGCGCGACGCGAGTCTTTATTTCGGCCTGCGGCTTGCGAGCCAACTGCAGCGGGTAAGCCACATTGTGCTGGACCGACTTGTGTGGCCAGACCGCATAACTTTGAAACACCATGCCCAAGGCCCGCTTTTCTGGGGCGAGAGAGCCGTGGGGTCCATCGACTGTTTCGCCGTCGATTGAAATGGTACCTGCATCGAGCTTTTCCAAACCGGCAATCATTCGCAGCGTGGTGGTTTTGCCGCACCCGGACGGACCTAAAAGAGAAATGAATTCACCACTGGCGAGGCTAAATGAGACGCCTTTGACCACCGAGGTGGCGCCATAAGCCTTGTGCACATTTCTCAGTTCGACGGATGCCATTGGTGCGCAGTCTTCATATCAGGAGTGTCTTCGCCGCAGCGCTATTTGCGTTCCTTGAAGGAAAAGCACCAGCATCACGAAGGCGCATGCAATCACTGCAGCTGAGCCAGGGTCTGCATAGCTTTGGAGCTCAAAGAGCAATGTTCCCAATACATCGCCTCCGGTGGGAATGAGCAGAACGCTGAGCGTGAGCTCCGTAACGCAGGTAAGGAAAGTCACCAGAAAGGCGGCTCCTAAGGGCGCTTTGAGTTGAGGGATGGCCGCATCAATGAAGGCTCGCTTTGGCCCGGCGCCTCCGAGACGAGCCGCTTCAATTAAGCTGTTGTCGATTTGAGCCAGACCGTCAGCTGCGTTTCTGACGCCAAAGGCGAGATGTTTGACAGTGTATGCAATCAACAACAACCACAGTGAATTTCCCAATGCCAATACAAAAGCTATTTTTTCAAAAGCAATGAAGCGCACGTCGCGGGAAAAGGCGAGGAGCATAGCGAGGGCAAGCACTGTTCCCGGAATCGCATACGGGGCGGCAGACAAAGATTCCAACCAACGATTTCGAGTGCTGGCGATACCTAAACCCAAGAGCGTCACCAATGATGCCGCGGTCGCAGCGAGCGCCAGACTGCGAAGAGTCGCTTCAATGGTTCTCGGGTTCGCCAACACCGCGTTCCAGTGTTTGGCAGAGAGACCTGAAAGTTGTCCCCACACTGGTTGTACAGAAGTGAGGGCCACGGCGAGTAAGGGCAGTACGACGACGCCTAAGGCGACGCCGATTGCCAGGGCACTGAGTGGCCATTGCCAACGCCCCAGAGGCAGAGGGCGCAATGTGCTGCCTTTGCCGCTCGAAAGACGAACTTCCCCTTGCTTTGCCAAAGCCCGACTGCCCCAAAGTGCCAACCCGGCCAGCACGAGGAGTTCCAAACTCAACACCACTGCGCGCGGTAGGCCCCCTTGGCCCATCAATATTTCTCCATAGATTCGGGTCGTGAGGGTGGGGCTCGGTGGGCTCGCGGTGACGCCAAGAAGGTAGGGCACTCCAAATGCTGACGCTGCGAAGAGGAAGCACAGCGCCGTTCCAGAAAGAGCGGTGGGGAGTGCCAACGGAAATGAGATGGAAAGCAGGGTGCGAAACGAAGATGCCCCGCAGATTCGCGCCGCCTCTTCGAGCGAAGAATCAAGGCGTGAAAGTGCGGCCAACGTGGGAATGAAGATGAGCGGAAGCCCAGCTGTGCCCATGACGAAAGCGATGCCGGCATTTCCGTAGATGTTCAAAGTGCCCGTTCCAAACACGAGGTTCAAAAGGCCCGCACGTGGGTTCGCCAGAGAGACCCAACCCATGC
>JAYUVR010000337.1:0-8095 GCA_043753955.1 Archangium sp.
CTATTGGAAGCGGCGGCGACACGACTGACTCAGGTGTGAAGTGTCGCGCGGCCGAGGCTCAGTTCGTTGGGGTCCACGTTGTGCTGGAGACCTGGAAGAACGTTCCGTTCTCCTTCTCTGCAATGGCAACGTTCACCGCTTTTCCCACCGTAGTGGCATCGAACAAGTTGGCGACGGGCTCTTTGCAGGACAGCGTCTCGCCTTGGTCCAGCTTGCCGTCACCATTGAGATCGCCGTGGGTGAAGTTCACCACGGTGGCAGTCTGGCCAGGGATACCGGCGGTTACAGAGATGTCTGCCAAAACGTAAGCCTTCGGAGCTTTCGTCACGGTCAGAATGAACAGATTGTCGCCGGCGGCGGTGGTCAAGGCATCAGCATGGTCCACGGCAGAACTCTCGACCTTCTCGGGCCCCGGAGGTCCACAACGGGTGAGGCCAACAACCGCCGCGACAATCATCCCGAAACTCCGCACCACTTTCCAAATACCCATTTCGCTTCTCCCGTGAAAGGCCCCATGGGGACCAGGTTCGCTGCATTAACTTCGGGAGGGCTCAAGTCTGGGAACTCGGGCCTGGCGATTGTCTGCATTGCGTACAGAGTCAGCGTGATAGGCGTTCCCATTCCGAGGGCTTCGAGCGGTTTACAGGAGAAGGGGTGAACGAACGGCAGTTGATCGAACGGTACCGGAAGTATGGGTACTTGGTGTACCGGCGCTGTCTGGCGCTGCTGGGGAACCGCGTAGACGCGGAGGACGCGATGCAGGAGGTCTTCGTCAGAGCGCAGCGCTACCGCCAGCCTTACGATGGCGAGACGCCACTCCCATGGCTCTATACCATCGCCGCCCATTGTTGCTTCGATCTGCTGAAAAAGGCTGGCCGATTTGAAACGGTTGCCCCCGAGACTCTCTCGGCGAGCGATCAGCCGCGAATGGGTTCCGAAAGTGACGCTGATCACCGCGCCATTGTCGGGGCAGCCCTACGACGGCTCGACGCCAAGACCCGCGAAATCGGGCTTCTCCACCATCTCGGAGGGTTCACCCAGGAAGAGGTCGCACAGGAAACCGGTTATTCCCGCCGCACCGTGGGAAAGAAGCTGAAGCTTTTTGAGGAAGCATTTCACACAGAAAAGTCTTCGAGAGGAGGTTCGCGGTGAACGTCGCACGAGCGCTCCACCCGCCTCTCCCTGCACGGGGCCTGAACTGTCCTCCGGGGCAAAGGCTCGAACCCATCATTGCAGGTGACCCAATTCCCCCTGAGATCGCGACCCACTTGAACGAATGCGTCGGGTGCAAGGGGTACGTCGAGTCTCTGCGAACGGAGCAAGACGCCTTTCTCAAGGCGCGTTCTCCGGAACTGTTCGTTCGTAAGCTGGTCCATCGAAAAGCGAAGTCTCGGCGAGCCCTTTGGCAACTCGTACTTGTCGGTGCGTCGGTGTTGGCGCTCGTTGTCTTGCTGCCGCAGATTTTTGACACCCCATCGACCTCGATTCACCTCAAGGGAGAGAGCTTGGGAGTTGTCTACAAGCGCGAGGGCATGATCGACCCCCTGCCTGTCTCACGAGACCTGCGACTCCGCACGGGCGACGTTCTCCGGTTCACTTTCGCTGCCGAGCGTGATGGCCACCTGCTGATTCTTGATCTCGATGGAAACCGAAAGGTAACTTCCTTCTACCCCTTTGGGGGAAAGCGCTCTGAGCCAATTCAGTCTGGTTCAAGGGCGCTCCTTCCCGGCAGTGTCGTTCTCGATGATGCGCCGGGCCCAGAATGGCTCGTTGCGATTTTCAGCACAGAGCGGCTTGATGCCGCCAGCCTCTCGGAGCAACTCCGACAGCTCCCTCGGTCTACTTCGAAAATCGAGCTCAGCTGTGGTGGGTGCCGAATCGAGGCCCTTCGGATTCAAAAGGCCCCGTGAAGACTCGTGGCTTCATGGTCTCTTTCGGCATTCTTGTGTTTGGGCTCGCACCCGTTTGCGCGGGTTCAGCCGAGGCAGCGACCATTAAGTTCCTCATGTCGGTCGGGAACAATGTCGGTGATCCAGATGATGTGCCTTTGCAATACGCTGATGTCGATGCGCAGCGCGTGGCACAGCTGCTTGTAGAGATTGGTGGGGTCACACCCGAACGCGCCGTAGTCGTAATGAATCAGCCTGCAAGCGTCGTCCGAGAACGCCTTACTGAAATGGCCGGAAGCATCGCCGAACTGAGCGCCGCGGGCCATGACGTCATCTTTCTGCTCTACGTCTCGGCACACGCAAAAGGGGGGGAGCTCCACCTCAAGGGAACTCGCCTCCCGCTTTCGGAACTCAGGGACTTCGCGCAGGCCACGCGAGCCCGTCTTCGGGTGTTGATCATCGATGCCTGCGACAGCGGGGCTATCGCTCGTCGAAAAGGCGGTTCGGTTGGAACGGAATACGAGGTCGCCGTCGAGAAGCTCCCTTTGGCAGGGCAGGTCGTCGTGTCCTCCAGTGGTCCCGCCGAACCTTCCCAGGAATGGGATTCATTGGCCGGCTCTCTCTTCACCCATCATTTGTTGACCGGGCTGCGGGGAGACGCGGATGCCGAAGGTGATGGTCGGGTCACTCTCGCGGAGGCCTACGGGTATACCTACCGACGAACGCTCATAAACGCTGCTCTTGGGTCTCAGCACCCTTCCTTTGATTTTGACCTCGCCGGTACGGGCGAGGTCGTGCTCGCCGAGCCTGCAGCAGGGAAGAGCGCTCTTCTTTTCCCGTCTGGGCTCGAGGGTCGCTATGTCGTCGCGAGCCAACCACGCCCCGATGTGGTCGCCGAAGTTGAAAAGCAGGCGGGTCGGCCTCTCAGATTGGCTGTTCCTCCAGGACGTTATGTTGTGCGGAAACGGCTGGGCCCGAACGTCGGCCTCATCAACGTTGAACTTCCCTATGGTGGGGTGAAAACCGTCGACGAATCTTCGATGGTGAAGCGAAACTTCACCGAGGTCGCCATCAAAGGCGGGTACGTGGAACTGCGCCCCTCTTCGTTGATGGTTCTCTCGGCGGTTCAGACGGAGCCCCTCTATGCCTCTGGTGCTCGGGTTCGGTTTGGAGCTGCGTACCGACATACGTGGGGAGAGAAGTGGCTTCTCGCAGGAGCGACGTTTGGTCGAACGTCTTTTCGGGGCGTAGGCCTTCAAACGAATGAGACGGCGGCCACGATTGGAGTGTCTGCCGGCTACCGGCTGCTGATCACCCCCGTCGTGCCCTATATCGGTGTCTCTTTAGAGCTGGTTGGTCTGTGGCAGAATTCCATTCGCGATCAAGAGCAGGACATCGGTCGGGTTTTCGGCCGAACGCCTCTACCACCGCGAAACAGTGTGGGGGTTTCCTTCGGCCCCGTGATTGGCATTGAAGTGCCGATGCCGGCAAATTTGTTCACTTTAGTTTCTGCGCAAGGCCTCGTACGCCACCTGCCTGTTGAAGACCAACCACGGTGGACTTTGGGACTGCAGGGCTTCGCCGCTTTCGGGTGGAGGTTCTGACCGATGCCACGTGCGTTCAGCTGTTGCTTCTTGGTGCTCTTCGCATCTTGCGGGATGCCCGTTACGAACGGCTTCTATCGAGGCGAACCGTTGGTGACCGTTCGTGGCCAGCTCACTGTTGGTGCGGGGCGTTCCGTTGCAGATCCGGTGAAACTTACAGTTGCTTGGTTCGCTCCCACCACACCCTGGCGCCCGGGCCCGGTGCTCTCGTCAACGGCTTGGTCTGAGCTCTACAGCCAGCCCTATCCCGTCCATTTCGTCGTTCAAGCTTTTGCGCCTCCACCGAACGAAGCGCTTCGAGACTTGAGCCCGTCTGGTGGGACGGGTGTTGGCGCCGAGGGGGTAATTCTCGCCTACCAAGACGGAAACTCGAATGGAATTTTGGATCTTGTAAACGCGGGCGAAACCAGCCCAGACACAATTCTCGGAACCTCTCTCGGCGACGCTGGCTCAGGCTATCGATTGCTTTATGTCGATGGCATTCCGATGTCTGACCCGCCGGGACTTCAGACTGGGTACAACCTGGTTCATAGCAGCCAGGGCGTTGCTGCTTTCTCTACGTCGATCGCCATCGTACTGACGGGCACACCTGATCTTCAAAGCTACCTGTGTCGCGCGCGTGCGCCTGATGGGGACACTGGTTCGGGCGATCCATGTGCCGTGATGGGGGTTGCTCCTCCGTTAAAAGTGGTCGGCTCCATCGGAATACCAAACGGATCTTCGGCGATCGAACTTTCAGTGGAAGATGAAGGGGGGGTGATTTCCACAGCAGCGCTCACGGTCAATGAGCGGGCCGTCCCTTATGACTCGACCAAACAGCGATACGCAGTGTTCGACTCAGCGAACCAGATTCTCTCCCCAGATATGCCAAACCAGATACAGGTTCGCGCGACCGGCTATGCCAACCTCGACCTCTCGGTTCAACTCCCGGGGTCTTTTCAGATCACCTTTCCAGCATTCGATGCACTGCTGCCGAATGGGGCACCAGTAACAGTGGCGTGGAACTCATCAGCAAAGGCCATACGGTACCGCGTTCGTATTTTCGACCAATCATTCAAGACCCTGTTCGACGGTCAGACGAAGGTCCTGAACCTCACGACGCCACCCATTGTCTATTCTGGGAACGCTACGCTGAATGTGCAGGCGGAAATTGACGATGTTCGTACGAGCGAAGGGTCTCTCGTTGTGCCCTACGTCAACATGGGACGACCACTTCGATTTCAATAGCTGATGAGGGCTTTATGATTCCAGATTCATGCTGATCATGTTCATTACTTCCGTTTGCCAAAGCGACGAATGCGAGTGACAGCATCATGAGCCGCTTCCCGTGTCGGATAGAATGGCTGACAAGTGGACTTCGATTTGTCGTCCGATCTGCAGATCTTCCCATCGTTGTGCAAGTCAGCACTTAAGGGTTTTAGAAAGGTGATCGAAATGGGCGAACCAATCAGGCCAAGTGTTTCCGCGCCATCTGCTCGAATGTAAGGATCAGGGTCTTGAAGCAACGGCAGCAGTTGCCGTGACAGGCTGTCTCGTTCCACACCTGAGAGAGCCTCTTCGCACGTATCGAGACTGCGCACTTCTCTGCGCCAGGAGCCTCCTGTGCTTATACGCCCTATTGAAAAAGAGTCGGTGTCTGGCTTGCATGGGTCGCTCTCTGGACGCTTTGTGAGTTCACCTAGAACTTTGATCGCCCGGCGGCGAAGCGCGAACCATCCTGGACGTACTGAGGCTGGACCAGATAGCGCAGTGGCTGTGGGAACCGGGTTCAAGTAGCAGCCTTTTCTGAGCCGCTCAACGCCAAGAGGCATATCGTGAGGAGGCGCGTGAAATCTTGTGAGCTATTGGGTCAGCGAGCCCCTTTCTTGCGGAACGTTTGCGGTGTCGAATTTTGAAGTTTATTTGAATTGAGAAGAGACATGGTTTGGCGGCAGCCTTGAATCGGCAACGTTGGACGTCATCACTGAGTATGTTGTCGGAAGCCAACGCGCCCCCCCGGCGCTCAGCGTAGAAGCGGAAATCCCTTCCATGGATGTGTGTGATTGCTCAAACCATGAACGACATGACGAAGGTGGAGCCAGGTGCAAGTGTAGAGACCTGACGCAGCGTCGCCGCGATGGCCGCCTTCGTCAGGTACATGCTGACGCCGGTAGAACAAATGAGCGCAGGGCTGCTTTGCGTCGAAGCCCGCCTCAGTCAGCCGCGAAAGCCACGCGTCGCCGTCCTCGAAATCGACTGGCACGAGTCGCAAGAACGATGGAACGCCGAAGCCAAGTTCTATGAGACGCTGGCGCGGGCTCGCTTATGAGGCGTCTGTTTCGCCGGCGAAATATTCAACCGCTGAATTCTGGTTGAAGATGAAGCGCTTTCTTTTCGAAGATGTGCCCGTGCTTGAACTCACCTTGTTTGAGTCGGGGTACTCCACGATGTCGACGCCTTGGCCCGCCGCCATGGCGACATAAATCAGTGGCTCGGTACCGTCGTTGATGAGCTGATGTGGCAGCCCGCTGGGAGGAAAGGAAACATAGTCACCCGGCCCGATGGGCGTTTCTCCTTCGGAAGTTCTCACTTTGGCCTTCCCCGAAAGAACGAAGAGGGCTTCTTCAGTGACGTGATGTACGTGAAAGGGAAACGACTTTTTCCCCGGAGCGAGTTCCCACAGGCCGCAACTGAGCTTGTCTCCGCCCAATGCTTTTCGTCGCTGCGAGAAGTTCCCTTGTTGAATTCCTTCGCCCCATTCCATCTGGTGGGTGCGCACGATTTTCATGACAACTCCGTGGTGGTGTTTGCGGTGCCCATATCAGCTCCTCGGCGAATATTGAGGTGTATATGTTGACTCAAAGGGTCGAGTCGCTTTGCCCTGCATTTGCAAGTCGAGGGTGGCCCATGCTTAGAGACGTGAATGTCTTTTGCTCGCTCAGTTTCCCTGATTGTCTCAGTCGGTATTTTGTCGTGCGGTAAAACACCCGGTGAAGAAGTTGAACCACCGGCTCCCGATGTCGAGCGGTACGAGCTGTCAGGTCAGATTGATTGGGAACAGCAGAGATTTGTGGCCACGCTTTGGGTGACGATTGCTTCCAACCCAGAGCTGACGACACTCGTTCTCGACAGTGCGGTTGACTCCATTGTTCAGATTGGTGACGAGGCAGGAACGGAGCTCCCGTTCACCGTCGACCACACCAACGAAAAATTGAGAATTGATGTCTCGTCGGCGCCTCGTGGATCGAGCGGTGAAGTGCGGGTTCGAATCGACTACCAAGCGACCGAAGGTGCGCTTCACCTCGTGAGAGCCCGATTAGGTGACCCGAACTCTGTACGCGTTGGCTACACCTTTTCTGAGCCGCTCAATGCCAAGAGGTGGATGCCGTGTCACAACGTTCCCAACGACCGGGCTCGATTTTCAGTCGCGCTCACCATGCCGATTGCCGAACAAGCCATCGCCAATGGGAAACTCATTTCAGATGTGCCTGTCGGGGCTGACCAACACACTATGACGTACGAAACGGCATATACACTGCCCACGTACTTGATGGCGTTTGCGGTGAGTGAGTTCACTCAAGAAACGTATGTTCATAATTCAGTGCCTCTTTCGGTGTGGTACCGCAAAGGCTTGCATGGAGATTTTGAAGGCGTTCTCAAAGAGACAGAGAGAATGATGGGCGTCTTTGAAGCGCTGACAGGGGTGAACTATCCTTTTGAAAAATATGCATTGGTTTTGCTTCCCGATTTCCCAGCAGGGGGCGTGGAGCACGCCAGCGTTACCTTTCAAAGTGAATTGGTTTCGACGGAACCCAAACTCAAAGGCGATGCTTTGTTGCTCGCGCACGAATTGGCGCATCAGTGGTTTGGCGATTTGGTAACGGTCGAGAGTTGGGACGATGTGTGGATTAAGGAAGGTATGGCCGAACTGCTCGAAGGAGAAGCAGTTCGGGAAGGGGCTTCTCTCCGCGAGTTCGATTTGTTGGCCGATGATTTCGTGGTGATAAACGGCGACGCCGTCCGCGACACCTCACTGCCGCCGAATGACAAGTATACGACGGGGCCCTATTCGCGCGCGGCGTGGGTGCTGACGCAGGTTCGAGCGCTGGTGGGTGAGACTGTATTCTGGGGAACGCTGGGTCAAATATTGAAAGACAATCAATTCGGTACCATCGGCACCGAGATATTTATTTCATATTTTGAAAAGGTGCTTCAACCAGAGCAAGTGGGTGTTTTGAGGTCGGCGCTCGTCGCCAAGACGCTCCCAGAGCTCAAAGTGAATGAAGTCGCAGGGCAGGGCATTGAGCTTGAGTTGAGCGATGAAGGTCATTCGCTGTTGTCTCCAATCGTCTTTACTTGGCTTGCCGCCGATGGCTCGCAATACGAAGAAACGATGGTCGCTGGAAGCAAGTTGCTGCTCCCCAGTACGACCGATTCAGAACTGGTCATTGACCAGAAGAATGTGCACCTAGACCTGGGTTATTTGATGAGGTCCTCGAAGGCGTTGCAGCAATACCGCGCTGCTATCGGCCCACTGCAGATTCCAAAGAACAGCATTCAGGGAGCGCGGTTTTTGAATTTGGCAGGGGAACAGCAACAATCTGCTTTGCGCTGGTTTGGGCT
>JAYUVR010000338.1:0-4979 GCA_043753955.1 Archangium sp.
CCCGGGCTGAGCAAACACCGCGCGGGGCGATCGCCCAACATCACTTCTTCAATCAAGTAGTGAATTTGACCGTTGGGGACGGCGGTTCCGTAGACGATCATTCCCACTTGATTCCAAGGCGGTGAAGGTTCAACCGCACCGATGAAGCGAAAGAGTCGAAGCCCGGTACAAAACGTTCCGTTGGCGGGGATCGTCTCGGTATTGGTGATGCTGACGTAGACGCCTGAAGTCGACGACTCGTCACGCACGAACAATTTGCCTTCGCGAACGCTCAGCGTCGCGTGCAACGGCGAGATGAAGGGATCGTCAGGGAAAAGAATGGCGCCTTTGCCGCGGCCCAGTTGAGCGCCCGTCGAAGCGAGCCTGAATCGTTGCCCTCGGGCTGGCCCTGCTAAAACAGTCAGCCCGAATTTGGGCCCGACGGAAGGGTTCCCTGTCAACCCAGAGCCAGAAGAGGGGGGTACTGGCTTGGCGGCTGGGGCTCGAACTGGCTGCGGCGGAGGGTGCTGCGACGGGGAAGATCGCCTCAACCCTGGAGGCGAAGCCGCCATCTCTGCCTGAGTCGCTGCAGAAGAAACCGCTGCTGGAGGTGGGGCAGCGTCGTCTGTCGACACGCCGCACGACATGCAGCGAATCGCGGCAACCACATTGAGGTAATCGCACGATGGGCACACCACCCCAAGGTTCTTGGTCAACAACGAAGCCATGAGGCTCGGCATAGTCAAGCAACCCGAGTCCTGGCGCAACACTCACGATTGGGAGGTGCAAAGAAATCTTTTGGCTGCCCGTTGGGCCCGGCAGTCTGCGCTGACGCATTGCAGCACCGCGCCTGAGTGCTACGCTGACAGCGTTTGATTCGTCTTAACGACATCTTGCAGCGGGTCTCCGGCTACCACCCGGACCCCGACCTCGACATCATCAAGAAGGCCTACGTGTATTCGGCGAAGGTTCATCAAGGGCAGGTTCGCAAATCGGGCGAGCCCTACTTGATTCACCCGCTGGAAGTCGCAGGCATTTTGGCGCAGCTGCGCCTTGATGAAGCCTCCGTCGTCGCGGGTTTACTTCATGACACCGTCGAAGACACGTTGGCGACCATCGAAGAAATTAGAGAGCTCTTCGGTGAAGAAGTGGCGTTGATCGTCGACGGCGTGACCAAGCTGGGCAAATTCAGCGCAAGCCAACAGCTGTCGCAGGAAGAAAAGCAGGCAGAGAACTTCCGCAAGATGTTGGTCGCGATGGCGCAGGACATTCGAGTGATTTTGGTGAAGTTGGCCGATCGCACGCACAACATGCGCACGCTCGATCACATGAGCGAAGAAAAACAGGCTCGCATCGCTCAAGAGACGCTCGACATTTACGCACCACTGGCCAATCGGCTCGGCATCAGCTGGGTCAAGACTGAGCTTGAAGATCTCGGCTTTCGTTACACCAGGCCCAAAGAGTACGCCGACCTTGAAAGTCGCGTGGCTCGGAAGAAGAAGGAACGAGAGAAGTACATCGATGACGTGGTGGGCATCATCGACGCGAGACTGAAAGAGGCGGGCATACCCGCGAAGATCAGCGGGCGCTTTAAGCACTTCTATTCCATTTATAAAAAAATGCGTTCGCAGGGCATCGACTTTGAGCAAGTGCCCGATGTGATCGCGTTTCGCGTCATCACTCCGGAATTGGGGCAGTGCTACGGCGCGCTGGGGTTGGTTCACCAAATGTGGAAACCGGTGCCTGGGCGCTTTAAAGACTTCATCGCGATTCCCAAGCCCAACATGTACCAGTCGCTGCACACCACAGTGATTGGCCCGCTTTCAGAGCGCATCGAGATTCAGATTCGCACCGAAGAAATGCATCGAGTGGCAGAAGAAGGCATCGCGGCGCACTGGGCCTATAAAGAAGGCAAAAGCGCGATGACCAGCGACGATGAGAAGTTCGCTTGGCTGCGGCAATTGCTTGAGTGGCAGCAAGATCTCAAAGACCCAAAAGAGTTTCTCGATACGGTGAAGGTCGACCTCTTCACCGATGAGGTGTTTGTTTTTACGCCCAAAGGCGACGTGAAGAGTTTGCCGCGCGGGGCGACGCCCATCGATTTTGCCTATGCCATTCATTCCGGAGTCGGCGAAAAGACCGTCGGAGCGAAGGTGAATGGGAAGATTGTCCCGCTTCGGTACAAGCTCAAAAACGGCGACCAAGTCGAAGTGCTGACGAGCCCGCAGGCACACCCCAGCAAAGATTGGATCACCTTTGCCAAGACCAGCCGCGCGCAGCAAAAAATTCGCGGCTTCATCAAACAGCAGCAGCGCGACAAGAGTTTGATTTTGGGGCGCGAGCTGACCGAACGCGAGTTCAAGCGTTTTGGGCTTCATCTCAACAAGATGATGAAGGCCGGCGAACTCAAAAAGCCTGCCGAGGGTTATGGCTTTCGTAACGAAGATGACCTGTTGGTCGCGGTTGGTTACGGCAAGATTCAGCCCAGTCAGTTGGTCGACCTCTTGTTGCCCAAAGACAAGGTCGAGGCTCTGCGCGAAAAAGAAAAAGCGCCCATCGAGTCATCAGGTTCCGGCTTGTTTCAAGCGGTGACGGACCTCGCTAAAAAAGTAGTGGGGCGTAAATCGTCAAGCGGAGTCACCATCGGAGGTATCGACGATGTGCTGGTTCGCTTTGGGCGCTGCTGTAACCCCGTGCCCGGTGATTCTATCGTGGGCTTCATCACTCGGGGTCGAGGCGTCACGGTGCACACGGCAAATTGCGACAAAGCGAAGGCCACTGATCCCGAGCGAAGAGTCGACGTCGCGTGGGATGTTCGCTCTGACTTCCGTCGGCCGGTGACGTTGCGAGTACTCAGTGCCGATCGCCCCGGGCTTTTGGCCGATATGACTCAGATTTTCAGCAAGAAGGGCGTCAACATCAGTCAGGCCAATTGCCGGGCTACGGCAGATGATCGTGCGGTGAATACCTTTGAAGTCACCATCACCGACCTCAAGCAGTTGACCGATTTGATGCGGAACATCGAGAAGCTGACCGGGGTGTTTTCAGTGGAACGAGTTTGATCGCTCTTGAGAGGGCGCGGCATCTGATACCTTGGGCAGCCCATGGCACGTCACGTGATTCAAACTGAAAAAGCCCCGAAGACGATTGGCCCCTATTCACAGGCGGTGAGCGTCCCCAGCGGCAAGATGGTTTTTCTCTCGGGCCAGATTCCTTTGGAGCCAACCACAGGCGAGCTCATCAGCGATGATGTCTCACTGCAGACTGAACAGGTGATGCGGAATCTCAGCGCGGTGTTGGATGCTGCGGGTTTCACTTTTGCCAATGTGGTGCGCTGTGGCATTTTTTTGGTCGATCTCGCCGATTTTGCCAAAGTGAACGAGATATATGCTCGTTCGTTCCCGACGAACCCTCCTGCCCGTGCCACGGTGCAGGTGTCGGCGCTCCCAAAAGGGGCGAAAGTGGAAATCGACTGCATTGCAGTGGAATGACGCCGGAGCCAGCGTCCTTTCCAAAAGCGGAGCGTGGGACATGTTTCGAATAACGTTGATGCTTGTGGTGATGCTGCTGCCCAAAGTCGGCTTGGGGCAGACCGTCACGTCTGACTTGCCTCCACCACCGTTGGTGCAAGTGCCTCCTCCGACGCCGCCTTCTGAGCCGTCGTCTGGGCAGTTTCAGGGAACTCCGCCGCCTCCTTCGATGGTTCCTGGGCCTGGGTATGCGCCGGGGCAGCAGGGCAAGTCGGGGTATTCGTATTCACCGTATGGGCAGCCGAGATCTCAAGAGAAGCCCGGGCCTGAAGTGGGTTTGATGGTGAGCGAGTCGCTCTTTGGGGCATTGACGGCGGCGGGCGTCACGGTGCTTCCATACTTCTTGTTGTTTGCGAATGGCACGCTGGCTGATCCCACGGTTTCGTCGATCATCTTTTGCGTCATCTTTGGGGCTGCTCCTTTAGCGGTGGCTCAGACACAAACCAGCCTTGCCAATGGGAGCCGTCACTACCAATCAGAGATGTGGATTCCCGCGCTGACGGGTTTGGCCGGGCAAGCATTGGTGTTGGGTATTTTTTATGCGACGGGGTGGTTACCAACTCCACAGTTCAGTGGAGCAGCACCTCAAAGCGGAAGCGTTGCTTGGTTGATGATCGGTTCCATTGGCTTGGTGCCGGTGCTGCAGATGGTGGCGATCAATCTGTTCAAACAACCCAAGTTCCCCGCTTACATGACTCTGGGAGATCCAAATCGGGGCATGGGAATCGCCTTTGCGCCGCCCGTCGCTGCGCCCATTTTTTCGCTCGGTACTCGCAACAGTTCTCTCGGAGTGCAGCTCTCGTTTCTGCGCGGCAACTTCTAAAACAACCGATAGCCGATACCCAATCGAGCCGCCCAAGCTGCTCGATACTGCGTGACAGCCAAAGGCTCGCGTGAGGCTTCGAACCCCACGTGGGCCGAAAGCATCATCGACAAATTTCCACCCAAGTGAAATTCGGCGCCTGCTCCGACGAGCGGCGTCAGCTGAAACCCTTCGACACTCAGTGCAATGGTCCAAGGAATCTCAAGCTGAGCGATGCCTGAGACGATGTCGGAAAAAGCGTACGAAGCATTCACGCCGATGCGTGGCCGCAGGCCGACAAAGCCGAAATTGGTGCTGCCGAAGTAACGAGAGCCGCTGTTGAACTTGAGCCCGAGCGCGGCAAGCGGTGCCAACATGAAGTCATTGTGTTTGAGCACCCCAAATTTCAACCCTGCCTCAGCGGTGGCCGAGAGTTCAAACAGGTTGAACCAAGCGCGAGCTTCGAATTCCAACACGTCAAACCCTTGGCGGTACCCAACGCCGAGATCTGGTGCTCCCACCACGCCATAGAGTGCATTGGTTCCAGCCGGCAATGCCGCAGGCGCTAACACTCCACCCACGACGCGCGATGGAGCGGGCTCTGCGAAAATGATCAACGTCAACAGAAGAGAAGTCAGCATCAACGCAAGAACGTACCCGGGTGTTCC
>JAYUVR010000339.1:0-8834 GCA_043753955.1 Archangium sp.
CGGAGACGGAACGCCGAGCCGACCTAATTGGGCGGCGATGGTTGCCGGCCCGCCCACGCAAATTCCTCATCTGCGTACTTTTGACGCCCCGATGGTGCCTGGGCAGCGCTACCAAGTGTGCTTCGACGTGCGGGCCGCGCGCATCTTAAGCACCGACGTTGCCGTCTTCGAAGCGGTAGGGCCCGGCGGAGCGGTGTTAAGTCGCGTCGACATCTGGCCGGGCAGCGGTTGGTTCAATGTATGCGCGCCGATATTCTGGGCTGGCGCCGAGACGGCGCTTCAGTTTCGCAAGGCCAGCGGGAGCACCGGAGATTTCCTCATCGACAATATTTCCATCACCCGGAAATATATTTTCCAAACGCCGCACTGGTAGGAAGTGGCGATAGGCCGGCTGTGCGTTTGTTCGGACACGGTGCGGCGAAAACCGGAGACCGTGAATTGAGCTAACCTCGCGTGAATGGCGAAGATCTCATTTCGGGATGATGGCGTCGCTCGATGGCTACGTTGCAGCGGCGGAAGGCGAGCTGACGCTTCCGCCGCCGGGTGAGGCCTTCACCGTTATTTCAGAAGCGCGTCACCACGGCGCTTTACGGCCGGCGAATGTATGAGGTCATACAGTTCTGGGAAACGCGCGAGGCTGACCTAGCTGCGATAGCGACCGACGTCGAGTTCTCGCGCGATTGGAAAAAGACTGACAAGGTTGTCTTCTCGACGAAGCTCAAGACAGTCGGCCCGAATGCGAGGCTCGTGAGCTCGAATATCGAGAAAGTCGTACGGACGATCAAGACCGAACAAGACGGGGACATCGAGGTAGCGGGGCCGCTCTGGCGGCGAGTCTGGCGCGCCTCGGCCTCCTCGATGAGTACCCCCCTCTATTTGATGCCGGTCATTCTCAGTGCGGGGAAGCCCTTTTTGGCGCCAGGTACACCTTCACGACTGCGCGCTTGCAGGCGACGGAGTCTTTGCCGGAAGGCGTGGTGCTCCTTCGCTATGATTTGAGCGGCAACCTTCGGTGACGATGATGAAGTCAATAGAGCGGGGTTCAGTTGCATAAGCCGGCTTTGAAGAAATGTCGGGTTGCTCAAGTTCTGTAGCGTGCCCTGGTTGATTTGAAATGCACGTTCCCTTAGACGAGTGGCCTTCGCTTGCCGAAACTTTCTCGATGGACAACAGGCCACGCCGTCGACTTGGCGATCTTTCGCATCACAGTGATGACGGTGGTGTTGGGTGCGGCTGAGGTTCATCAGGCTTCTCAATTTGCGCAGTTGCCCCCACTGCTGCGGACACCACCGTGGGGTTTCGCCTGGGCCGCGGCGTTGCTCCCTGATTCACCGGAGTCGGTCGAGAAACTTCAGTGGATTCTTCTTGTCGCAGCGACGTGCTCGTTGATCGGCCTGTTTACCCGCCTCGCGTTGTTCGTCACGACTTCGCTCCTCTTGGTTGTACTGGCTATGTCTCAACAGTGGGGCGCAGGGGTGCATACCCACCATCTCCTGTGGTTTTCCGCGCTGCTGGCCGCCTCACCGTGTGGTGATGCACTTTCAGTAGACGCGTGGAGACGCCAAAGAAAGGGCTTGGCGCGACCAGGGCTTTCCGTAGCTTATGGTTTGCCCATTCGCATCGCCTGGCTGAGTATCGGCCTCATCTTCTTTTTTCCGGGGGTATGGAAGTGGCAAGCGCAAGGCTTAGGTTGGGCTTTGTCAGACAATTTGCTCAACCAGATGCGGTTCAAATGGCTGCAGTATCACCAGCTGCCAGCACTCCGGTTGGACCAATACCCTTTACTGCTTAAGGCCGGTGGTATCGGCGTATTGCTTCTCGAGACGAGTCTATTGCCTTTGTTGTTATTGAGAAAAACGCGGACGGTAGCGGTGATATTGCTCTTCCTGTTTCACGCTACGACTCGAATGTTTTTCTTCATCAGTTTTTCGTCGCTTTGGGCTTGTTACACCGTCTTTCTTCCTTGGAGCCGCTGGCTGCATTCCCCAGTGGGCTCTCATTTTCCGCAGAAAAGATGGCCAGGTGTTGCAGTCGGAATGATTGTGCTCGGTGGGCAACTGAGTGCGGGAACATTGGCCATCGAACATGGGTGGCCATTTGCCTGCTATCCCACATTTCGATTTAACCCAGGCGGGTTTGCTCCGATTTTGATTGCGGAAGAAGAACTGCACGACGGTTTAAGGAAGGAGCTTCCCCTTACCTTTCTGGAAGGGACCTCTGGCCAACGAGAATGGAGCGAGATGTGGCATCTGCTGCGTGCACCTGAGCCCCGTCGTTTACAGGAATGGTGGCGTGCCCATCGACGAGAAAACTCGGGCGAAGTCAAAAGAGTTCATTTCTTTCGCGGGTCCATCTCAGTTGACCCAAATGCTTGGTCAGCGCCCGCGCGTCGCAGTGGTTTTTTGGTGACGGTCGAAGCGGATTTCTAACTGGCGTTCAACAGCATTCTGAAATGAAAGCACGACACGAATGTCGGGTCGGGTTCGTTAAGCAGTCACGCAATCTCGAGTTTCCCGTAGTTAACCGCAGGGCACATGGTTTGCTTTTCACTCGCCCAACACACAACAAGGGAGCACAAGTATGGACATTCCTCAAGGTCCCAAAAAAAAGGACCGTGAAGCCACGTGCATTATTGGCAGCAGTAGCTGGAGCCGCCGTCGTTACATTTTCAAATTGTGATTTCACCTCGGGCAATTTGCTGGCTCCCCCTGAGTGCGGAGCTGATGCAGGTCCTCCAGGTTGCATTGGCTCAACCTCAGACACCGACGCGGGAGAAGATGGCGGTTTCATCGGCGGCGATCATTAAACATGGAAGAGAAACTCGAAGAATTTGAGTTGTCTCTCTTTGGCGGTGCCGTGGAACGACGCTACCGTCGACTGCGCCCCGAAGTAGAAAAGCTCCCCTGGGGCACGCTTCAGCCATCGAAATATGCGCCTGAAGTGGTCGAAGCCGCTCGTCGCACCTGGACAGAGGCCGCCTTTCAGGAACACCGTACGGGAGCTGCATGCGCTGCGACGCTCAAAGCACTCATCATCACTCGCGCTCCTTTAGATTTAATAGCGATGGCGAGCCGCTTTCCTCTCGATGAGATGGTTCACGTTGAGTTGTGTGCGCGGTTGGTTGGCGAGTTAGGGGGTGCGGTGAAACTGATGCATGACCCACGCACCATGGTTGTAGAACCGGCTCGCGAAGAACAAGCGTTGATGCAGGCGGCAGAATTGGTGGTGCGGAATTTCTGCGTGGGTGAAGCCCTGTCTATTCCGGTGCTGCGAGGTTCCTGGCACGCCGCCAAACACCCGCTCATTCATGCCGTATTGGGTTTAATCGTGAAAGACGAGGCCGCCCACGGGCAACTGGGTTGGTTGTTTCTCGACTGGGCCGAAGAGCAATTTGATTCAGCTCAGCGCGCTCGACTCGCAAGGGTGGCTCGACAGACCATTGATGCCGTCGTGCAGCGTTGGAAAACAATCTCGCCAAAGAAGGGGAACATGCTCGACGCCGAGGCTTTGGGGTGGATGGAAAGCCAAAGCTATTTGGAACTCGCCCAGCGCTCACTTCAAACTCACGTTCTGGAACCATTGCGTGAGCGGGGCATTGACCCAGGCTGCTAAAAGCAAACGTGTGGGTCTTTTTTCCGCGGACAAGATGGCAAGTGTTGCAGTCGGAATGATTGTGCTCGGTGGGCAACTTGCTGCGGGAACATTGGCCATCGACACGGGTGTCCCTTTTTGCCTGCTATCCCACATTTCGAGTTAACCCAGGCGGGTTTGCTCCGATTTTGATTGCGGAAGAAGAACTGCAAGACGGTTTAAGGAAAGAGCTTCCCCTTACCTTTCTGGAAGGGGCCACTGGCCAACGAGAATGGAGCGAAATGTGGCATCTGCTGAGTGCACCTGAGCCCAGTCGTTTACAGGAATGGTGGCGCGCCCATCGCCGAGAAAACTCGGGCGAAGTTAAAAGAGTTCATTTCTTTCGCGCCGCCATCTCCGTTGACCCAAATGCATGGTCAGCGCCCGCGCGTCGCAGTGCTTTTTTGGTGACGGTCGAATCGCATTTCTAACTGGCCCATCAAATGCGTTCTGGAATGAAAGCACGACACGAATGTCGGGCTGGTTCGTTAAGCTGTCGCTCAATCGCCACGTGTCCCGTAGTTGAACGAAACCGCGCTTGCGCGGTAGCTGAGCCTTGCAGCGCTGATGGGTGCCCAAGTCTCGGCGTGTGGCTACAGACCGGTGGGTGTTTCCCCACGCGCGACTGCCTCGAGTCCATGGCGCTCTACGGGCTGCGCTCCGGCATTGCCTTCTCCGGGGTTCAAGACAAGACCTCCTCCGGTTGAGTCTTTCAGAACCATCTCCGCCACAGCACGTGTGGGAAGCGCCAGATATCCCTTCGCGTCGGGAAAGCGAAAGCGGAGGTGTTGGAGGTTCGTGAAAGCGGGGAGCCAAACCTTGCCGTCAGGGTCCGTGGTGGTCAGAAATGCCATTGGCGTCGCTGTCGTTGTCACTCCGGGGCCGGGATGCGAAGGCGCGTCGGATTGCGCGAGGAGGAGTGTGGCTTTGTTGAGTTCGGCGTAGAAGTGCAATGCGGCATCGCGAGTCAGTGCGCCGCGAATGTCTTGCAACGCCTTTTCCAGACCTGGGTTGGTAGGAGCCTCTGGAGTTGGTGTTTTCAATTTGCAAGCCATAGCACCGAAAGCAAAAGCGGCGGTGACGACGACCTCCATAGCACATCATGAGTCAGTAGTACCGGGCGTTCTGAGTTCGTTGCATTTCCGTGTATGTATGGTCAAGCAAGTTGAAGCACACTTCAGATCAAATCGCGATCCTGCCCGCAAGCACGATTAGCTCAGGCGAGCAGTGGGATTAAGGCGACAACTACGTTGACACTCACCGTGCGCAAGGTGTCGCGCTCTTTCTCAACCGCAACGACTTGTTGGAGCGCTCCCTCGAGGGCTTTCTCAAACTCAAGCGATTCGCTTGTCTGTATTAGTCGCGCTCGACTCAGAAAGCATCGCGCGCGCACACTAACTCTTGCGCCGCTTCTGTCGAGCGACTTCAGAATAGACAGTCATTAAAAATAGACAGTCATCAAAACGTCTTCACTGTACTTGCATGAGATCGCCCCGCAGAAGGTGCTGCCATGAATGGGGCTTCCGTCCGGCAACTTGCCTACCAACTTCGTCCTTCGGGGCTGCATGAGTCTTGGGAGAGACGCTTCGCTGAGGCTGTCAGTCAGCAATTTCACCCTCTGGAATTTTTGAAGCTGCTTCCGGAGGACGAAGTACTCAGCCGCAAAGAGAGACTCGGGAAGAGCCGCACCTGGCAGCGTGCTTGCAAAAGTGAGAGCATGGCAGAATGCTGGCACTCGAGGCGAACCCGGCCCAGGGTTCTGATGTGGACGACATTGATATCGACCTCCTGGCATATCTCCTAACGCTGACTCCGGCTCAGCGCATCGAGCGCCATGAAGGCGCCCTCGAACTTGTCCGTGCACTTCGGAAGGCGGGAACTCAATTTTATGGCTTCGACCCTCGGCTTGTTGCGCCGCTTGGTGATGCAGAACGTTGATTTTGTGTTGGTGGGTGGCCTTGCTGCTATCGCCCATGGGTCATCTGCCGTCACCGAAGACGTGGACGTCTGCATTCGCTTCGATGAGGAGACACTCCGTGGCGTGTTTCTCGCGCTTGAAGGGACAAATCCCAGGCAGCGAATGAGTTCGGTCCGCCCCGCCCTCGGTTCTGATCCCGCCCGCTTCGTAGGCAATCGCAATTTGTACGTGACCACGGACGAGGGAGTGGTCGACTTCCTTGGGGAGATCACCGGTTTGGGAACTTTCGAGCGTGTGGCCTCGAATGCGGTGACTCTGCGTCTGGCCGATTTTTCGGTACGCGTTCTCGGTCTCAAGGATCTCATACTGGCCAAGAGAGCGTTGGCTCGCCCCAAGGACTTGCGTGTCGCCAATGAATTGGAACTTGTTCTGGCTCGACTCACAGACCCCTGACCTTGGCTCTGCATTGCCAAAACATTCACCCAACTACTATCCAAGTGTTTGATAACTATTTGGCGAAATGCAAAGACGCTGGCGCTGACTGCACTGCTCAGTTCAACAGAATTAATTTCGCTCGTGAGGAAGGCTTAGCTGGGCGCTGGTAGGGCTGAAGTCAGCATATACAGCCGCTGCCACTTCAACCCTTCGCCTTATTCTTTCCTTCGGCAGCGGCCGTATGTGAACTGGGCGCACGCTTGGGTGGCTTTCTTTCCGACGGCTCCGTCGACTGATTCGCAGCAGGCGCACCCGCGGGAGCCGCACTGCGCGCGAGTGAAGCCTTGAGCGCTTCCATCAAGTCGACCACCTTAGAGGCTGGCGCTGGTGCGGGCGTGAGGTCCACCGCTTCTCCTTTCACTTTTTTGTCTAACATGTCCTGCAGTCGCTCTCGGTAGTCATCTTTGTATTGGTTGATGTCGAAAGCGGGCTTGGCCAAGGCTGAAATAAACTGCTTGGCCAAATTCAATTCAGGCTCAGTGATTTTCGCATCGGGAATGGGAATTTCGCTCAGTTGCTTCACTTCATCTGCATAGTGAAGCTGCTGCATGACGATGGCTCCGTTGAGCGGCCGGAAGATGACCAGTTGTTGTTTACCTCTGGCGACATACTTCGCCACCGCGGCGTAACGGGCGTCAGTCAACGCCGCCGCTAGCAATTTGTAAGCGCGCTCGGCGCCCTTGTCTGGCCCCAAGTAATAGCCATTTTCGAAGTAGAGCGGGTCGACGCTGTCGAGGGGAACGAACTCTGAAATGTCCATCGAACGGGAAGTGGCCATTTCAAGAGCCTGCAGCTCGTCATCACTGACGATGAGATATTGATCTTTCGCGTACTCGTACCCTTTGCTGATTTTCTCGCGCGGCACGACTTCGCCAGTGTCGGGGTCGTACATCTGCTGCTTCAGACGCGTTTTCTTCTCAGCGTGGAGTTGGTTAAAACTGATCTTCCCGCTTGAATCAGAAGCCGAGAACACCTTCACCGGAATATTGACCAGCCCGAAGCTGATCGTCCCAGAACCCATCGCGCGCGCGCTCATGACTGCTACCGTACCGCCATCTGCAGGGGACTGGAAAATGACAGCCGACGACATCGTGCTACAGCTTGCCGAGCCACGACCCACTGCCTTCACTAAAGACGGCTGGGCTTTTGAGCTCAAGCTCGACGGGTTTCGGGTCTTGTCTGAGCGCATTGAGGGCAAGGTGCGCGTGCTCTTGAGAAAAGGCCGCGAAGCGAATCGCCAATTCCCTGAAATTGTTGCGGCACTTGAACAGGTTCCTGGGGGCGACTTTGTGCTCGATGGTGAATTGGTCATTCAAGACGAAGTCGGCCACCCCATCTTTCAACGGTTGTTGACTCGAAGCACATTGACGGGCCAGCGTGAAATCGAACAGGGCCTGCGAGCGAGCCCGGCGGTACTTTTCGCTTTCGATCTCCTGATGGACGAAGGCGTCGACTTGCGGCCCTTACCCTTGCGCACTCGTAAAGCCCGACTGTTTGAGCGCCTGCATAAACTCGAGCGAATATTGCCTGTGGAATACATCGAGCGAGAAGGCGAAGCGTTGCTGCAGGCCGTTCGCGAACAACAACTCGAAGGCATCATTGCGAAAGATCTCTCGGCGCCTTACCGAGGGGGGCGAAACCCCAGCTGGCTCAAAATTGCCTTAAAGCACACTGCCGATTTCGCGGTGATTGGGTACGCCGCAGATTTCAATGCGCTCTATTTAGCGACGTGGGACGGTTTGCAGTTCGTCTTCGCAGGCAGAGTGGGCTCGGGTCTCACCCCGCAAATTGCTCAGCGCCTGCGCCCTCAACTCGAGGCGAGCACCATCAAAGCCCAGCCCTGTATCGGAGAGATTCCCACCGAAAAAGGGACACGATGGTGCACGCCTCAAATCGTGATCGAAGCGCGATACAAAAACTGGCCTGAGGGGCTGTCCGTTCGCGAGCCCACTTTTTTAAGAGTGCGCGACGACAAACTGCCCATCGAGTGCCCGACGCCTACGATTGGTCGGCCGCGGTCTCCTGAAGAGCCTCAAATGGCAGCTCCTTCTGCCAAAATTTCCAACGTCAATAAGGTGCTCTTCCCCGAAGATGGCATCACTAAGGGTGAGTTGGTTGAGTACTACCGCCTGGTCTCAAAGTGGTTGTTGCCGTACCTGCGCGATCGACCATTGATGTTGACGCGATACCCCGACGGCATTCGCGGCAAGAGCTTCTTTCAAAAGTCGCTCCCTCTCAAAGCCCCTGATTTTGTCCGCTCTGTGCGCATGCGGAACGAAGAAGAGCAGCGCGATATTGAACAGATCGTCTGTGACGATGTGCGCACGTTGGAATGGTGCGCCAACTTGGCCACGCTGCCGCTCCATCTGCCTGCGTCTCGGGTGGGCTCGCTGGATCGCGCTGATTGGGCGGTGGTAGACTTCGACCCGAAAGGGGCCCCTTTTGAAGACGTCATTACCCTCGCACGAGCACTGCACAACCGTTGCGAGCCGGTGGGCTTGCCCACCTTCGTCAAGACGAGCGGAGCCAATGGGCTTCACGTACTGATACCTCTCGCAGGGCAGCTCGATCACACCGGAGCCAAGCAACTTGTCGAATTGCTCGCAGCGCTGTTGGTCGCTGAGCACCCCAACATCGCGACTGTCGAACGCACGCTCAACAAGCGTGAACATAAGGTCTACGTCGACGCGTACCAGAATGGTCAAGGCAAGTTGATCGCTTCACCTTTTTGTGTGCGAGCGCTCCCGGGCGCACCGGTGTCGATGCCGCTCGAATGGGACCAGATTCAATC
>JAYUVR010000340.1:0-19063 GCA_043753955.1 Archangium sp.
GGTACCCGTCAAGATGCGCGTCTTCCACATGCCAGCCTCAAACGTTTCTACTCCCAGGTAATATTTTCCTCCCTGATACATAACTTGAGGGGCTGCGACGAGTTCCTTTGAATACACAAGAAGCGTCCCAATATCGGAGGGGTTGGTGGAAAGGCTATTAAAGGTGCCTCCACCTTTTACTCGTATCTCATATAAATCAGTCTTCCCATTTTGGAGCGCGTTGTTGCGATACCAATAGAGATAGATGCTGCCACTTACCGGATCTCTAAAAAGTGTTGGATTGCCATTCTGAACATTCGCCTCTCTCACCAAATGGTGAAAATCGAATCGCCACCTCCGATCTCCGACCCTGCCAGCAATCCTTGACGGGGAGACCTTGTCATCCAAAGACGCGAATGATACCAGCAAACTTTCAACGTTTGGAAACCATATCAATAAGGAGCTTTCCCAAACATCAGATCAAATTAGCCTCGCCTGTATGTATTGCATCTCTCAATTCGTGTCGTAACTCGGCACCGCCCGCAGAATGCCGAAGTCGTGAACCCCCCGTCAGTCGCTACGCGGAAGGAGGATCCACGCACGCTTGCCCTCAGTGTCGCGCTCGATGGGGCAAGATCTTCATGCTGAACCTGCGCGCAGCGAAACTCGCCCCGCGCTCGAGGGGGCCTAATCAGGAGGATTTGTGCAGATTTTAGAGCTTCATGAGGGACGTCTTTCGTTTCGTCAGATATCCCGCGCTGTTCTCGCATCAATGAGCGCCCTCCTTCTCGCGACTGCAAGCTCTTGCACCGTGGGCCCGACCGGGCCAGAACTTGAGGCGACTCCCGCCCAACGCGAAGACGGCCTCGCGGCTTACCCCGGCTTCAGTCGTTGGCCGAACAACGTTGGGATCTGCTTCTCGAACGGTCTCGGAGGTCAGTCGTGGGGCGACTGCAGCGGAACTCTCGCTAATGCCTCATTCGACACGCTGAGTGCGTCCTTGTTCTCCTCTTTGCAGGCCACGTGGGACTCGGCTTCAGCGCTGACCTTCAGTCGGTCCGCGAACTGCGCTCCAACCGGGAATCCTCCAGCTGGAACCATCCGCATCAAGCTCACGAATGGCTATTGCGGCGGGGTCTGCGGCGGAAACGGTTCCACGGGGAATTGCCTCGTCTCGGCGGGTGACATGAGTTCAACCATCAACAGAATTGCGGTGCACGAGGTCGGTCACGGTCTTGGTTTTGCCCACGAACACCAGCGGGGGAACGGGAGCACTTGGGAGGTCTCCCTGTGTCCAGCGCCGCAAGCGACATACGACGAAGACACTCAGGTCATCGCCAAGGGCTCGAGCCTCTGCTTCAACAACAGCTCGCACGCCGCATCGAACCCTATCGTCGTCAACGGGAAGGAAACGTGCCCTGCCGGATCCCACCTCGTTACTCTCAGCCAGGCGCAGGAGAACAATTCGAACATTGGGGCGGTGTCGCTGAGCGATCTGACGGCATTCGATCCCCTGTCCGTAATGAATTATTGCAACGTATTCAACGGACGACAGTCGAATGACGCATCCCTCACGCCGCTTGACGCCCTTGGCGTTGAAATCATGTATCCGTATTCGTTGACGCGAACTCTGGCGGTTGGACCTTCCGCGACATTCGCCATCGGCTCGCTCGGCGACGCATTGGTTGCGCGGGATGACGCCCAGGTCCTGTCAGACTGGAGTTCTCGTGGAGCTGCCGACGCGGTCTTCGCGAACAATCAGTGGCATGTTGATAATGTCACCTTTTCAACGCAACCAAGGCTCGCGCTCTCTACGTTTACCGCTGGTGCGCATACCATCCGCTTTTCATCGATTGACGTCTTCGGAAGGACGCTCAGCGGGAGTCTGCCGCAGACTCTCAGTGTAAACACTGGACTTCACACCGCCATTCTCTTGAGCACGCTCTTTTAGGTGCGCCCATTGACCGGATCTAGACCGAAGCGCACCTCTGGAAGTGTCTGCCATGAGCGCGTCAGCGCCAAAGGCTATCGCAATAATATGCTTCCTATTCTCAACAATCAGCGGGTTGAAGCCAATGCAAATCATTAAATGCGCAACTTATTTTTTATTATGTATTGGAATAACGACTGGGTGTGAAGCCCGTTTGCTTGACATGAACTATGCGGAAAATCGTCAAGAGATTGTTTTCGGAAACGACGACCGCGTTGACGTTTTTGCCGACTCCAATTTGACGACCAAATGGCGAGCTCAAAAATCGACGGTCATGCTCACCAGGAAGTTATTAATTGACAGTTCTGATTCAAACAACATTCGATTTCTAAATACGCCTTTAACGCTCGGGCAAGACAAAAATTTGTGTTCAGGTGAGCCCTTTCGCGAAGACCCAGTCATTGCGGAATGCTCCGGAACCTTGATCGGTGATGACCTTGTTCTTACAGCTCGCCATTGCATTCCCAATGCATCATTCTGCGATCCGAATTATCGCAATTTCAATACAGTAGTTTTTGTTTTTGGATACTACCGAACGGCGGTGACAACAATTGGTCCTATTACGGCGGCTGATGTCTTCGAATGTAAGGAATTCGTACTGAATTTACCGGCTCTGGATTATGTGGTGGTTCGTCTTGACCGCCCGGCCACACCCCGATTTAAGGCCGCATTTCCTGCACGAACAGCCACGCCTTTTTCTACTGCCGTCGCAGCAATCGGATTTCCCAATGGTATCCCCGCAAAAATAGCAGTGGGTCAAACCACACAATATCCCGCTGGAAAGCCTACCCTCGCCGTTGATGTGGATGCTTTCCATGGAAACTCTGGCAGTGGCGTGTATCGCCTCTTCGACGGAGCTCTTTTGGGTAACGTTTTCCAAATATCGTCCTATGGAGGATCTTCAATCGCCGATTACGTCCCTGCAGGTTCATGCATGGTTCGAAATCACGCGGCCGGCAATACCGAAGTGAATCTGGTTTCAAGTTTGGCGATTGCTTCTGACCTCTGCGCCTTGCCCGACATGCAGGCAAACCCTTGGTGCACACCAGCTCCGACAATCAAGGGGCTTTTGGAAAGCGTCGATGAAGGCAATTACGGAAAAATAATAGGGTGGGCATTGGACGAACAATCTTCAACGTCAATCAATGTGACCTTAACCATCGACGGGACAACTTCTTTTACCTTTCCCGCTAACGTGAGCAGGGCAGATATCAATGCAGCAACCGGTGTCGCGGGAGCCCATGGCTTTGAGTTTATTATTCCTCAGTTGTTTATGAATGGATTTCCGCATCATGTCAGTGTGGTGGCGCATGGTCTTGCAGGCAATTATTTGCCGCTCCAACCGCCTGACGCAGCATTCACTGCTTCGCATCCAGCGGCGTGGGTGAGTTGGTTTCCATTCTTTGGCAACTAAAGGCTCGAACGATCGCACTCGGAACGTGTCAATTGAGAGTGTGGACTAACACCCTGCCACAACCCGCCTTGTTTTCTGACGTGTATACAATTACGTCGTCACGATGAGCACCGTCGCCACCATCGTCTCTGGGCTGGTCGCAATTCTTCACGGTTACTTCATGATTCTCGAGATGTTCCTCTGGAAGACACCCTACGGTTTGCGTGTCTTTCAAATGACCCCCGAGAAAGCTGAAACCACGGCCGTACTCGCCGCCAACCAGGGCCTCTACAATGGCTTTCTCGCAATAGGCATCGTCGCGTGTCTGGTCAAATGGGGCGTCGCCGAAAGTCAGGGCCGGGCGCCGCTGCTTTTTCTGCTTGGCTGCGTCGTGGTCGCCGGTATCTACGGTGCCGCCACAGCCAGCATGAGCATCCTTTTCGTGCAGTCGGTGCCTGCGGCTTTAGCGATCGGTCTCGTTCTGGCCATCCCCATTTCCAACGGCAACCCCGCATAAATTCACCCATGCCCCGCGTGTTCCATGACGTGGGAACACTGTTCCAACCCTTGGAACGCCAAGTTCTTTGAAACCCTTTCAAAGGACTGCATATGGAACTGGCTGACATTGGAATGATGGCGGTACTCGGAATGCTGGCGGCATTAATAGTCGTGGACCTTGTCAAACCCACCCGAGCCTTCGAACCGGTAAAAAGATGGCGCTTAAAGGGGTTGTTCTTCACCTTCTTACTCTTCGTCGTCGGAGGAATAGGCCCAATGCTCCTGGTTGAGCTGTTGCCTGACGTGTCTCTCTTGCCGGGGAATAAACTGAGCCTCGTTGGAGGAACGCTGGTGGGGATTTTGGGCTTTGAACTCGTCACCTATTGGGCCCATCGGCTTCACCACCGGGTCAATTTTCTCTGGCGATGGGTTCATCAAATGCATCACAGCGCCGAACGAATGGACATTTTCGGCGCTGCCTATTTTCACCCCTTCGAGATGATCGAATCAGTCGTACTCACGACACTTGTCTGCGGGCCGATACTGGGCTTGTCACCTCAGGCCGCGGGGCTGGTTGGAGTGTGGTTGGCATTCAACGGCTTTTTTCAGCACGGCAACATCAAGACCCCACGCTGGTTGGGCTACTTCATTCAGCGCCCAGAGCAACATGGCGTGCACCACGAGCGCGGCGTACATACCTTCAACTACGCGAATCTCCCGCTGTGGGACATGCTGTTCGGAACCTTCCGTAACCCCGCTGAATGGAATGCGCCTTGCGGCTTCTACTTAGGCAGTTCAAAACAAATGAGTGCGATGCTTTTAGGCCGCGACATCTCGTATGACCAACCGGCGCGCACCCGAAACGCAGAAGCCGAACTGGCCCCTCGCGCCACTGCGCGGGCATAAGGCGCATCACCTCAGTGAAGGTCTGCGTTACGGTCCACGCGTGACTCAAGTTCCCGCTATGGGCTTTGGCCGCCCTCTCGTCGGTCGTGTCAACGAGATGGCCGAACTTTCGGCGACCCTCGAGGCCGTGCGCGAGAAGAATTCTCGACTGGTGCTCATTCGAGGAGACCCCGGCATTGGAAAGTCTCGGTTGTGTGAAGAGCTTTCCGCACTGGCCAAAGCGCAAGGGTTTCAGGTCGCGATCGGCCCATGCTGGGAAACTCCGGGCGCACCTGCGTTTTGGCCCTGGGTCCAACTTCTCGATGCGCTGGGTGTACCTGCCTCTCCTCTTCGCACCTTGCTCTCTGGAACTGAAACAGGGTTGAGCCCCGAAACCCTTCGCCACAAGGCGTCTGGGTTGGCCATCGCCACGCTGCGCGAAGCCGCGTGTCGACCCCTGTTGCTCATCTTTGAAGATTTACACGCCGCTGACCTCCCTTCCTTACAGCTGTTGCAGGTCGTCGTGCGCAGCCTCAAACATGTTCCGCTCTTTTGGCTCCTGACTTCCAGACTGCATGACGCGCGACTGACTGAGGACATCAGCGGTGCATTGGCCCGGGTGGCTCGAGAAGGCGTACTGCTGTTGCCTTCTGCGCTGGAACAAGCAGCGGTGGCCCAAATGGCTGAGCTGTACTTGGGGCGCGCACTCCCCCACGATGTGGTGGCACAAGTCGCCCGTTCCACTGAAGGCACCCCGCTCTTTGTCGAAGGTACGCTTCGCCTCATCGGCAGTCGGGGTGACGCATTACCGTTGCCATTGCCGCAAAGTGCCCACGACGTGCTGCGCGATCGCATTGGTCTTCTGCCCGAGCGTTCGCGCGAAGCACTCGAACTCGCCGCGGTGATTGGCCACACTTTTTCTCGCCGAATGCTGGCCCTCGCGACGGGACAAACCGAATCCGAACTCGATGCGCTTCTTCGCCCTGCAGTTGAAGCGGGTGTGCTGCGCGAGCTGACTCTTGATGGGCTGAGCTTCTCTCACGCGCTTCTTCGAGAAGCGCTGTACGAAGGGCTGGCTGCTCGTCGCAAGGGCGAACTTCACTTGCGCATTTTCGGTGCGCTTCGTGCGAACGGCGCTTCGGCACAGGAGCTTGCTCACCACGCGTTATGCTCGTTGCCTTTAGGTTCCGAAGATGAAGCGGTGGCGCTGGTACATCAAGCGGCAAAAGCCGCAGAAACCATGCTGGCATTTCATCGCGCGGTGGAACTGTATGAGCGTGCTTTGGCTGCGATTGATTTCCGTCGCCCCACCCTTCGACGAACTGAGCTTTGGTTGTCTCTCTCGACCGCACACCTGAATGCAGGCCATCAGCAGCGAGCGATAGATGCGGCTGAGCGAGCCGCGGCTGATGCTCGAGAGCTGGCCGACGCCGAACGGCTGGCCCGAGCCGCCTTGGCTTCAGGAGCGGTTTTTCGGTTGGGGTTGGTCGACCGGTCACTCGTTCGCCTACTCGAAGAGGCCATTGCGGGCCTGGGTGCCTCATTTCCCGCGCTCCATGTGGTGTTGAGGGCTCGCTTAGCGAGCGCACTGCAACCAGCAGCCGACCCACGCGAGCCCGTATGCTTGGCCATCGATGCGATCGACGCAGCACGACCGCTCGGGCCCGAAACACTGAAGACGGCCCTTCACTTCGGGCTTTCAGCCATGGCCGATGTAACCGATGCAGGCGCTCGCGAGCCGCTGTTGGTTGAATTGGTAGAACTTGCTCGGTCTACGCGAGATCGCACGCTCGAGCATCGCACGCTGGCTCGGCTGGCGATGACGCTCTATGAGATGGGAGAGCGTGCGCGCGCCGAGCAATGCGTCGCCGAATTAGACGCCCTGGGGCATGAATTCGGGCTCACCTGGCGAGTTTGGCCGCTGTTATTTCGCTCGATGCGGGCGCTGCTAGAAGGGCGCTTTTCAGACGCGGCGCTTCTGACACGGGAAATCGACCCGTTGGTTGCGATGAGCGACCCAGACGAATTCCGCGCGACTTTGGAAACGCATCACATCTTCGGCCTTATTATTCAGGCCCGCCACACCGAGGTCTTAGCGAGTCTCGATTCATTCCACGCTTCGATGAGAAATACCCCCATGGGGACCATGGGGGCTGACCGCATCATAGTGGCGTTTATTGCAGCCATGGCCGGCGACCTTCCACGCGCCACCACTGCACTCTCAGGGCTTTCACAAGAAGCGTTTCTTTACCCTGACCGCGGTTTAGCCTTCTGCGCAGCCCTGGCCGTGGGCATTTTGGGAGATGCTCAACGCGCTGCGCTGCTCGAGTCGTGCCTGAAGGAAATGCGGCAACCCTTCGCCAGTCAGGGTCTCTTGGGTATGTCGCTCAGTGGCCCCTTCTCATGGGCGCGAGGCTGGTTGTGTGCCGCGCAAGGCCGGAAAGATGAGGCGCTGCACTGGTTCGGAATCGCGCTTGAAGAAACCCGCAATTTCGGCGCTCGTGCCCTCGCATTTTGGATTCTTCGCGATCGCGCCAAACTCGGTGGCGCACCGGAAGACTTTGCACTCCTTGCGCGTGAGGCCGTGGCGCTGGGAATCTCAATTCAAGACGTGGTTCCGCAGACGGCAGGGCGCGCTCAAGCCAAACTGCCCACGCAAACCACACCTACTCTGGTGCGCGAAGGCGACAGCTGGCGACTGTGCGCCTACGGCGAGGAAATACGCCTCAAAGACAGCCGAGGAATGCTGATGTTAGCGATTTTGATGGCCCGCCCCGGTTGCGACATTCACGTGCTCGAGCTCTCTGGCAGCGACAGCACTGCCGGAGGCGATGCCGGCGAAGTGTTGGACGACAAGGCACGGGCTGAATATCGAATGCGGGCAGCGAGCTTGCGCGAAGAATTGGAAGAGGCCGAACAGTTTCATGATCAAGGGCGTGTGGAACGCGTGCGAGAGGAGCTCGAGTTTCTCGCCTCAGCGCTTTCAGCTGGCTTCGGTCTCGGAGGCCGCTCGCGGCGCGCCGCTTCCAATACAGAACGAGCTCGCTCAAACGTTCAACGACGCATCAAAGACGCGCTTGCCAGAATTGAAGAGCACTCGCCTTTGCTTGGCCGGCAACTTGCGCGCTCAGTGACAACTGGGCTGCTGTGCCGTTTCGAAGAATCACAATGACTTCGTAGGACCAAGCTGATGTTTCAAGTTCTGCCTCACTTCGTCAATTCGATGCGCTCAAGTACCAACCCACGCGAACTTGGAGCCTGTGAACCCATCGAATACGCGGCCAGAACACGCTCGGTGACCTCCTTGACTCTCGAATCGTCGTTGACATGCATGGTGAGCAAGGCTTCGCCAGTTTTGACCGGGTCGCCGACCTTCTTTTCGAGCACAAAACCGACCGCTGGGTCGATGACATCACTCGACTTGGCGCGCCCTGCTCCCAAAGCCATCGCGGCCAGCCCAATCGCTTCAGAATCGATGCCCGTGACAATTCCATCGCTTCGCGCCTTGACCGCAATGGTACTTCGCGCTCGGGGAAGCTTTGAGAGGTCAGAAATTGCATCGACTGAGCCTCCCTGCGCAGCGACGATTTCGCACAATTTTTTCTCTGCGGCTCCAGAGGTGATGGCCTCGTTGAGCAATCGACGTGCCTCGGCTTCGTCTTTCGCCTTTCCACCCAGCATCAACATTTCAGCAGTCAGCGCGAGTGTTATTTCGGTGTAGTCGGCCGGAGCTTGACCACGGAGCATTTCGACCGCCTCAATAACTTCGAGCGAATTTCCTACCGTGCGCCCGAGCGGCTGGTTCATATCTGTCAGCAGCGCCACCACCTTTTTTCCCATTTCGGCGCCGATGTTGATCATCGTCTTGGCCAAAGTGCGCGCGTCATCGATGGTCTTCATGAACGCCCCGCTGCCGACTTTGACATCAAGCACCAGCGCATCGATGCCTTCAGCCAATTTCTTCGACATAATCGACGAAGCGATGAGAGGAATACAGTCGACCGTCGCGGTGACATCGCGCAAGGCGTAAAGCTTCTTGTCAGCCGGAGCGAGCGTCGCGGTTTGCCCAATTAAACAGCACCCGATGTCCCGCACCAATCGTCGATAATCAGACACGCTCAAATCAACCCGAAACCCAGGTATCGATTCGAGCTTGTCTAGAGTGCCACCGGTATGCCCCAAGCCGCGCCCAGAAATCATCGGTACCGGCACTCCGCAAGCGGCAGCCAATGGAGCGAGGGACAACGACACCTTGTCTCCCACACCGCCCGTCGAATGTTTGTCGACTTTGATGCCTTTGGTTTCCGACAAGTCGAGCACTTCCCCACTCTCGAGCATCGCCCTTGTCCACGCGCCGAGCTCGACGGATGACAAGCCGCGAAAGAACACGGCCATACACATCGCGCTCATTTGATAGTCCATCACATCGCCCTTGGTATACGCGGCGATGAAGGCGCGAATGTGCACCGGGTCGAGGGGCTTGCCGTCTCGCTTGGCCTTGATGAGCTCATAAGGGCGCATGGGGTTCCTTTAAACTACGCGTGAGGGCTCGCTCCAGCCATTGCTAACTTTTCATTCTCTCCCCCAGCGCTCAATTCTTGGGGCATGGTGCGCGCCCTCATGACAACCCGTCTGCTGCTGCTGAGTGTTCTTGCTGTTGCTGCGTGCAAAAAAGAAGACCCGAAGGTAATGCCCAAGCGGCTGACCGTGGGCCTCGTGACCGACGTCGGTGGGCGCGGCGACCAGTCATTCAACGATTCTGCTTTAAGAGGTCTTGAAGCCTGGGCTGCCGGTCAAAAATGGGCCAATGGAAAGTATGTCGAACTTTCAACTGACGACCGAAAAGCGATGGTGCCGCCGGAACTCCAATCGCACATTGTCTCGTTAGGCATCACACCGCTGGTCGTGCAGTCGAAAGCGCAAGAAGACTATCTGCCGAATCTCCAATTGGTGGTGGATCAAGGCGCAGCGCTGACCATCGGCACTGGGTTTATGCTGGAAAACGCGGTGGAAACCGTGGCCAAACAAAACCCGAACGCCAAATTTTTACTCATCGATTCACCTTTGATGAACGCCAAAGGCATACCGCAGACGCTGCCCAATGTGCGGACGGTTGTCTTTAAAGAGGAAGAGGGGAGTTTTCTCGTCGGTGCACTCGCTGGACTGGTTGCAAAGGAAAAAGTGGGCTTCGTCGGGGGCATGGAAATACCGCTGATCAAGAAATTCGAAGCCGGTTTCCGAGCAGGAATCAAGACAACCAACCCCGAAGCGACAGTGCTCATTCAATACACCGGCAGCTTCGACAACGTCGGAGCCGGAAAACAAGCCGCTCAAGATTTGATTTCTAAAGGCTGCGAAATCATCTTTCACGCCGCTGGAAGTGACGGGAATGGAGTCATTCAAGCCGTCAAAGAAGCTCGTGCCACCAACAAGTCTATTTTTGCTATCGGAGTCGACTCAGATCAATCTCATCTCGCTCCAGAAGCGGTACTGACTTCGATGATTAAGCGAGTCGACCTCGCGGTGTGGAAAACAGTCAGCGACCTCAAGGCCGGCACATTCACCTCGGGCGACATCAGCATGGGCCTGCAGGAAGGCGGCGTGAACTACGCACCCATCGTTATTGATTTTCCAAACAAGGCGGCCGCCCTTGAGCGCGTCGAATCGCTGCGAGCAAAAGTCATCGCGGGTGAAATCAAAGTTCCGTCGAAAACAAACGAGGCACTTCAACGCACTGAGCCAAATTGAATCGCCGTCATCGCCTTGTTTCGAGTGAAGAGTTGGCCTAATTACACGCCCCATGCGCTCAGTCCTCTCTCGATTTGCAATCGCATGCTTTCTTTCGTGTGTTGGTTTGAGTTGCAGCGGCACGCCACAGACAGCCCAATGCTCTGCTAACAATTGTGGCGGCTGTTGCGACACGGTGAACGACAAGTGCATCACGGCTCAAACTGTCGCGTACTGCGGTCCCAAGGGGCAAAGCTGTGTTGCATGTCAGTCTACTCAAGTCTGTGAGCAGGGCTCGTGCGTGCCTCTAGAAGGCAGCGGAGGAGGAGAAGGAACTGGCGGAGGTGAAGGCGGAGGAACGGCCTCGACTGGCGGTGGAACAGGGGACACGGGAGGCGGTAACTCTGGAACCGGTGGTGGAACAGCTGGTGGAGGAAGCGGTGGCGGCGCAGGTGGTGGCGGTGGAGGAAACGCCAGTGGCGGAGGTTCAGGTGGAGGCAGCGGTGTCGGAGGAGGCGCAGGCGGCGGCAATTCGAACGCGTCTGGCTGTGGCCTAACGGGTGTCGCAACCGGAATTCAAAGCAAGACCACCAGTGCCAACAACAAAAGCCGCTCTTACAAAATTTTTGTACCGACGGGCTACGACACCAATTCGCCTACTCGACTCATTTTTGTCTTCCACGGCCTTGGAGGCAGCGGAGACGACATTCGTATTCGCTTGAACGTCGAGGGGGAAGCGAATGGACAAGCGCTCTTTGTCTATCCCGAAGGCGGGCTCGTTGACGTTGGCGGCGGACAAATGGTGAAAGGTTGGAAACGTGAAGACATGGCGTTCTTCGACGCAATGTATGAAGAGATTAAAGCCAACTACTGCGTCGACACTGCGAGAGTTTTTGCAACGGGGTTCAGTTTTGGTGGGTACATTTCCAATCAAATTGGGTGTGATCGTGGAACGGTAGTGAGAGCCATAGCGCCCGTCGCTGGGGCATTGGCGTTCACTGACTGCGTGGGAGGTCCGGTCGCTGCATGGCTTACCCATGGGACTGCTGACATGGTGGTCAAGCCTGCAGATGGACAAGCAGCACGCGATCATTGGCTCTCGGCCAATACGTGCAGCAACACCACCACGCCCACACAGCCGTCAGGTTGCGTTACTTATGATGGTTGCTCGAGTGGCCATCCAGTCACCTGGTGCGAGCATTCGGCGGCTCATGTCGTGCCGAGTTACGCCAAACAAGCCATCTGGAATTTCTTCAAAGCGTTCTAAAGAAAAGAACCCAACGCCTAACCCGCAGTGGGTTGGGCGCACAAAGTCAGCGAATCAATACCGTGCACATAAGGCCCCCAGACACCCAGCGGGTGAAGCCAGCGCGATGACGAACCTTGAAACGTTCTGTCTCCCGCTTGAACTGTGTACTTCACCTCAGAAGTAGAAAGCGCGAACCCAACAACGCTGGTGCTTTCGGCATCGGCTTGGGTCCATTCGGTGACGTGAATCTTCTTCCCGCCGAGCTCGACCACCAAGGGCAATGTCCCCACGTCTTTCGCCTCGATACGTGCGCAGGTCTGTACAGGCAGCTCCGCCGCGATGCCCTCGCTGCAACTGCACATCACAAGCACGTTGGCAACGAGCACAAAAAGCCGCATAGGGCTTTGAGACAAAGCATAGAGCAGACCAAGCAAATCGAGGCGAGCACTCTCGTGGACTTCCAAATTGACCCAGGCCCGATTGGTGCGGCCGTGCACCAGCAGTGGTGCAGACAGGCGTCCTCCATCAACCACGGCGGAGCCACGCCCGCGTGATTGAACTGCAACACATCTCCAAGCATTTCGGAAAAATCGCCGCCCTCGATGACGTGAGTCTCACCATCAAGCCCGGCGATCGCCTGGCCCTCATCGGCGAAAATGGAGCCGGCAAATCTTCCCTGATGAACGTCTTGTACGGGCTCTATCAACCCGATGCAGGAGAAGTGCTTTTCGACGGGACTGCGGTTCGACTCAACACTCCGGCTGACGCATTGGCGCAGGCCATCGGCATGGTGCAGCAACACTTCACTTTAGTGCCCACCCTCAGCGTGACAGAAAATGTCATTCTGGGACGAGAGCCAACTCGCTGGGGCACGATTGATCTACGACGAGCGAATCAAGAAGTCGCTTCGACCTGCGCCAAATTCGGTTTTGATCTCGACCCCAGCGCCAGAGTGAGCACGCTGTCAGTCGGCAGCCAACAAAAAGTTGAAATCATCAAAGCCCTGCATCGCGGTGCAAAAACACTCATCCTCGACGAGCCCACTGCGGTGCTCACTCCGCAAGAAGCCGAAGAGCTCTTCGCGGTCACCAAGCGACTGTGTGACGGCGGTCTGGCCGTTGTTCTGATCAGCCACAAGTTGCGCGAAGTCTTTGCTTTCGCCACTCGCATTGCAGTGATGCGCCGAGGGCGAAAAATCAGCGAGCCCATTCCTGCAGAAACCAGCCCCCAACTTCTTGCCGAAATGATGGTCGAGGGCCCTTCCATTCAGCAACGCGCACCAGTCGAAGAAGTCGGGCGAGGACGGGCGGTGCTCACGCTGACCAACCTGTGTGCGGCACCGTTACATGACGTCAGCTTCTCAATTCACCGAGGCGAAATCGTGGGCATCGCCGGTGTCGACGGCAACGGTCAGCATGAACTGGCTGAAGTACTCACAGGGCTCCGGCCTTGGTCGTCAGGTACGCTCACTTTTGAAGAGCATTCTCTGAGCGCATTGAACCCACGGCAAGCCCGCCTCCTTGGCATAGCGCACATTCCCGAAGACCGACTGCGCCGAGCCATCGTCAGTGATTTGAGTCTTGAAGAAAATGTTTCGCTCGGTCGGCAACACGAGCCTCCTTTCGCCCGAGGTGCACGCATCGATTTTAAAAGTCGTCGAGCGGTGACTCAATCGCTGCTTGATGCGCATGACGTGCGACCCGCAATTCCACATGCCCGAGTAGGCACTCTTTCAGGAGGCAATCAGCAAAAATTGGTCGTGGGCCGAGAATTGATGGGCTCACCAAAGGTGCTTGTCGCTGCGCAACCCACTCGAGGCCTCGATCTCCATGCCGTTGCGGCGGTGCGTGAAAAGCTTATTCAGCAGCGAGCGTCAGGCTGCGCCATGGTTTTGCTCTCGCTTGACCTCGATGAAGTGCTCGAGCTCGCTGACCGCATCATTGTTCTCCATGGTGGAAAAGTGATGGGGCAATTTGACCGAGCCCAGTTCGACGAGCGACGCATCGGGCGCCAGATGCTGGGGCTCACTGATGCGTAAAGCGTTCCCCAATGTGCTCTCTATCGCTTCGGCCATGCTGGTGTGTTTCTTGGCCATCGTCATCACCCGTGACTGGCTCACCGCCTTCGACGGTTTCAAAGCGATGCTCTGGGGAGCCATTGGTGACTGGCCTCAATTCATAAGCACCGGCGCGAGTACCGCCATTTTGCGGCCCCTGGGCGAAACAGGCACCAAAGCAGCCATTCTCACTTTCACGGGTCTCTCGGTCGCAGTGGCCTTCCGGGTGGGAATTTTCAACATCGGAGCACAAGGCCAACTCTCTGTCGGCGCACTGGCTGCGGCAATAGCAGGTGCTCACCTCGAAGCGCCGGCACTCCTTCATCTCCCCTTGTGTTTGGTCGCTTCCGCTACCGCTGGTGCGCTCTACGCGCTCATTCCTGCGTTACTTAAAATCAAGCGCGGCGTGCACGAAGTCATCAGCACCATCATGCTCAATTGGGTGGCGATCAGCCTCATCGACAACTGGCTCGTCACCGGTCCTCTTCGCTCATCGGCCACCGGAGATAATTCCATTTCTGGCACTGCGCAAATTCACTCCACTGCCGAACTCCCCAGGCTGCTCGGTGAGGCCTCACGCCTGAATGCGGGCTTGCTTCTGGCCATCGTCGCTGCAGTGCTGACATGGCTTTTTCTCACCCGTTTCACCCGCGGTTTCGAATGGAAAGTCATCGGTCTTTCCCGTGACGTCGCAACCAACGCCGGTATCAATGTCGACGCCAACATCGTGCAAGCCATGCTGCTGTCTGGAGCCTTCGCCGGCCTCGGTGGAGCGGTGCTGATTCTCGGTACCGAATTCAAATACCCAGCCACCCTCGGAGCCCCTTGGGGTTTCGACGGCATCGCCATGGCGCTCATCGGGCAGGGGCACCCCTTAGGCGTACTGGCGGTTTCATCTTTTTTCGGCGGCCTGAGAGCAGGTGGAACACGCATGCAGCTGTTCGGCATCCACAAGAGTTTCCCCGAACTGATGCAAGGGCTCGCGTTGCTTTTGGTGGCCGCCAAATTGATGTGGGAAAAACTCATCACCAAAGTGACAGGGGAAGAATTGTGATTCTCGCTCTCCTTTCTCAAACTCTCAACGCGGCACCCGCTCTCCTCTTCGCCGCCGTCGGAGCAACGCTCTCTGAGCGCGCGGGCATCGTGAACGTAGGCGTGGAAGGCATGATGCGCGCCGGGGCATTTGCTGCCGCAGTGGCGTCACTCGTGATGCCCACTCCGTTGGGAGTCGTCGTCGGCATGCTCGCGGGAGCTGCTGTCGCCGCCATTCATGCTTGGCTCAGCATCACCTGGCGAAGCGACCACGTGGTCTCGGGTATGGCGCTCAATTTGGTCATGCTCGCGCTTGGCACCTTTCTTCTCGAGGCTCTTTTCGATTCTCCGTCCTCGACTCCGCCCATCACTCAGTTGCCACTTATATTCGGCCATCCCGCTCTCACGTGGCTCGCTGTACTTCTGCCCTTCGTGGTGCACTTCGCCCTCAAGTACACCGCGTGGGGCCTGCGGTTACGCGCCGTAGGAGAAAAACCTCAAGCCGTCGCGGCCATGGGTGTGCGAGTCACGCCCCTGCGCTTTGGCGCCGTATTGATGTCAGGAGCCCTCGCCGGCTTAGGTGGGGCAGCCTTGTCCACCTCGATGCTCGACCGCTTTGAACACCACATGCCTTCAGGGCTCGGGTTCATGGCTGTCGCCGCAGTGGTGTTCGGCAGATGGACACCGCTGGGCGCCGCGGGTGCCGCAGTTTTCTTTTCCTTCGGCAACACCCTGCGTGTTTCAATGGCTTCTTCAGCTCCAGAATTGCTCACTCACGTTCCACAGGGCGTTCTTTTGGCGTTGCCTTATGCACTCACCCTGTTGGTGCTCTCGATTCAAGGCGCCAAGACCGTCGCCCCCGCAGCCCTGGGGCTACCGTATGACCCTGAACTTCGTTGAAGGGCTGTATTCAAATCTGGAACACCAAACGACATTTCAACGAGCGCTTGACTCGCACAAGACAAACTCACACCAGTCAGAAGCACTGCGAGCTTGAAAGGTCCTCAAGCCCATGCCAGCAAGTGGGTCATGCTCATCAGCACTCCTCTTACGACCAACAAGAATCTCCTCAGCTGGGTCAACGACATGGCCGAGTTGTGTCAACCTGACTCCGTCGTCTTTTGTGACGGCTCGGATCAAGAGAAGAAGCACCTGACGGAATATGCAGTCTCGAAGGGCATTCTTCAGCCGCTCAACGCGGAAAAGCACCCCGGTTGCTATCTGCACCGCAGCAATTCAAACGATGTCGCGCGGGTTGAGCACCTGACTTTCATCTGCACGCCGACAAAAGAAGCCGCAGGCCCCACCAATAATTGGATGGCGCCCGACGAGGCCTACACCAAGCTGCGTGAACTCTTCACAGGCTCGATGAAGGGCCGCACCATGTACGTGGTGCCTTACGTGATGGGCCCTCTGGGCAGCGAGCACTCGAAAATCGGCATCGAGCTGACCGATTCTGTCTACGTAGTTCTCAACATGGGCATCATGACGCGCATGGGGAAAGCCGCCGTCGACATGTTGGGCGACAGCAACGATTTTAATCGCGGCTTGCACTGCACCGGCGACTTGAACCCCGAGCGTCGTTACATCTGCCACTTTCCCCAAGACAACACCATTTGGTCCTTTGGCTCGGGCTACGGCGGCAACGCGTTACTCGGCAAAAAGTGTCTGGCGCTGCGCATCGGCAGTTACTTGGGCAAGTCTGAAGGTTGGCTCGCCGAGCACATGTTGATTTTAGGGGTGGAAGACCCCGACGGCACCAAGACCTACGTCGCCGCGGCCTTCCCTTCTGCATGTGGCAAAACGAACTTCGCGATGATGATTCCCCCTAAGCGTTTTAATGGGTGGCGAGTCTTCACCGTGGGCGACGACATCGCGTGGCTGCGCGTCGGCGATGACGGTCGACTGTGGGCGGTCAACCCTGAGAACGGCTATTTCGGCGTCGCTCCCGGCACCAACATGAAGTCGAACCCCAATGCGATGAAGACCATCGCCAAAAACACCATCTTCACCAACGTCGCCGTGACGAAGAATGGAGAGGTGTGGTGGGAAGGGCTCGACGGCGAAGTGCCTGAAGAGCTCACCGATTGGAAAGGGCAGCCTTGGAAAAAAGGCAGCACCGAAAAAGCCGCACACCCCAATTCGCGATTTACGGCGCCCGCTTCGAACAACCCCATTTTGTCGAGCCACGTGAATGACCCTCGAGGCGTGCCCATCAGCGCCATCATCTTCGGCGGCCGGCGCTCGACCACCATTCCCTTAGTGATGCAGTCTTTTAACTGGGCGCATGGGGTGTACTTGGGTTCGACCATGGCATCTGAGACGACGGCTGCCGCCACCGGCGCCACCGGCGTGGTACGTCGCGACCCGATGGCGATGCTGCCTTTCACGGGCTACAACGTGGCCGATTACTTTCAGCACTGGCTCAACATGCAGAAGCGAGTGCCCTACCCCCCCAAAATCTTCATGGTGAATTGGTTTCGCAAGAATGCCCAAGGGAAATTTCTCTGGCCGGGCTTCGGCGACAATATGCGGGTGCTCAAATGGATTCTCGATCGCGCGCACGGCAAGGTTGGAGCCCAAGAAACACTCTTCGGCTGGGTGCCCAAACAAGGCCACATCGACCTTTCGGGCCTCGACATTTCACCTGAGACCGTCGACGAAGCCACCAGCATCGATGAAGGCGAATGGAAGACAGAACTTGAAAGCCAAAAGGGTTTCTATGAGCAATTCGGCGACAAGATGCCCAAGACGCTCGAATTGATTCGCCAACAACTCCTTTCTCGGTTGCCGTAAAATGAGCATGGCTGCGCGACGCATGGTGACGATGATGGTGCTGCTGTTGCTCAGCTCGAGCGCCATAGCAGGCCCCAAAGCGTCTGCGTTCGCGCAGGATGCCGACCGTTTGTTCAAGGGAAAGAAATTCAAAGAAGCCGCGCAGAAACTCGAACAGGCTTACGAAGATGAGCCGTCTGGCCTCTTTCTGTATGGCATCGCCCGCGCGTACCAAGAAGCTGGAGAAAACCAAAAAGCGGTTGAGTACTTCAAAAAATACATCGAGCTTCCGGTTGCAGAACAAGACTCAGAGCCCCTGAAGAAGGCCAAGTTGGCGGTGGAAACAAATACACAGCGCGCCAACCTGTGGAGAATGGCTTTTTACGCAACCGGCGGCCTGGCCGTGGTGAGTTTGGGAACGTCGTTGGGCTTCGCCTTCGCGACGAGAGCCAATCGATCGAGGTTTACCGATGCCGGTTCACTTAAGGATAAACAACGAGCACAAGCCGCCACCAAGACGACGGCTGTCGTGACTGATGTGACTTTGTTGATTGGCGCAGCGGCGGCCGTCGCCAGCGTGGCATTGCTTCCAAAGTATCTAGAACCGCACACCTCCGTGAGCATCGCCATCGTTCCACTCTCTGGTGGAGCAGCCATGGGTTTCGGGGGAACTTTCTAAATGACGAAGCCCTATGGGTGGCTTGCCGCAATGACCGTGGTCGCGGTGATCGCAGGAACGCGATGCAGCTGCACCGTGGGTAACCATTTTGAAGAGTGTCGAACCGATATTGACTGTGGTGATGCGGCTGCATGTAGCGAGGGGTACTGTCTGGCGCTCCCGGTGGGTTGTCGCCGAGAAGAGGCAGGCGGAGCCAGTCCCTTCGAACAGAGTGATCGCTTTCCCATCGCAGTATTATTGCCCCTCAATGATGACGCGATGGTGCAGCGGCTCAACGCCATGCGATTGGCCGTTGCGGAGGTCAATGAAGAAGACGGCATAGAGGAGCGCCGATTTGGTTTGTTCGTCTGCGATACAGCCGCCGAAGGTGGACTGCCCATCAGCAGCTACACCGGGTGGATGGTGGAAAACTTAAAGGTGCCGGTCATCGTCACCTCCACCGATGCCCATACGCAGTTGGCCGCCGAGCACCCAGCTCGCCTCGATGCGGGAACGATGATCATCTCGCCGATGGCGACAGCCATCTCTTTGATTTCCACCTTTCACACTTTAGGCAATGTCTGGCGCATCTCTCCACCTGACACGTTTCAAGGACAAGCGATGGTGCAGTTGATTACGAACGATTTTGCGGGGGTGAGCCCTGTACGCTTACGGGTGCTGGCAGAAGCTCCTGACCACATCGCGCTCGCTTCGGCTATCGCGCAAGGGCTCACGGCTCTCGACGACGCGGGTACAGTCAACTCGTTTACTCGAGGAATCGAGAGTCAGCGCGTGACTGCCATCAACAGTCTCATCAACGA
>JAYUVR010000341.1:0-3809 GCA_043753955.1 Archangium sp.
GTCCCTGACAGTCATGATACGTAACCATGTCCCGAATTATTTTTGACATAGAATTAGTATCAGTTGCATGAGCCGTCTGCCAGCAAAACTAAGCTGGAACTTCTCTGCGATGTGCGTCTCGCGTGGGTAGATGCGCACGATGGGCGGCGCTGACCGTAAGCGTTTCCTACAAGTCTGCATTCCCCTCGGAAACGGGAACCCGCAGTACGACATACCGTCATTTTTGATCTCAAGTGCGAGCCCCCCTTCAGCATCGCGGCATCGCCGAACACGGCGATGATTCGCGCGAAACAAGCAGTTGTCTTTTGGGCGCGCGAACTGCGCTCCGTTCGATGGCATCAGGTTCAGTCGAATTGAATGTCTGTTGTTACCAGTTGGCCACCTTGTAATGACGTGAACATTTTCGTCAGTTCCTTGCCGGTGGTGCTGGTGAAACGCAGCGTAAACATTCCTTCGCCAAAACCTTTGTCCGCATTCCAGGTGCCATCGTTCTCGCGGCGCAACGCGACGAAGTTGGCGCCTTGAGCACTTTTCATTTCCACTTTTGAAAGTGGCAGTCGAGCATTTCGTACCCACAGGCTGGTCCAGTATGGGTTTGCTTCTGTTTGGTATTGCAAAAGAATTTTTTCAGTGCTCGTTGGACACAGCGCAAGCTTCCACGTCATCGGGCGCGGGTTGGTATTCGTACCCTGCGGGTCGTCTTCGTGAATGGCGCCGTACGCGGCGGGGCTCAAGTCCATGTCTCCGGCTGACTTTGATGTGCCTGTGGTGATGATGCGTACCAGCACTGATTTTCCCAGTCTCGTGGTGAGCAGTGCGCAGGCGTCGCAGAGACTTCCGTCGCCGTTGAGTGACCGGTCGATTCCTGCGAGGTATTCACCTTCGAGCGCCTGAATGGCCGCAGGGTAGGGGCCGCACGAATTCTCGAAGGCACTCTGTGCCCAGTCGACGGGGCCGAGATGGTAGCTCCCGGTGTGGGTTGTTCCGAAGGTCTCACCGCTTGTCGTCGGAGGGCCCGCATCTTTCGACGAGGCTGCTCCGCACGCGCACAGCACCACCACGAGGCTGAGTACTTTCATAATGGCTTTGAATTCTGCTCGAGCAGCTGGGGAAAGCCACCTTGACGGTAAAAGGTGAGCGCAACCTCCAAAGCGCCTCAATCAAAGAGGCTCTAAGGGCCCAAGTTCACGACAGTGGCTCGAGTTCCTGGGTCACCTGGGCCGCAGCGATGGCGCGAATCTTCGCCGAAAGTGGAAACGAGTCAGCACCCGCGTGAACGACGAAGAGCTGCTCAAGTTTGAGTGATTCGATGGCGCTGCGCATACTCGGCGTCACCGTCGGGCTTGCCGTGCGTTTGAATTCGAAACCGATGCGGCGCCTTCCATCCATCACCAGCAGATCGAGCTCGGCGCCTTGTTGGGTCGCCCAGAAGTGGCACTGACGAGAGGCCACACCCAACTGCTGAGTGACTGTTTGAAGAAGAAAACCTTCCCACGACGCGCCTGACCTTGGGGTCTCGTCAAGTTGGCCTTTGGTTTTGATGTCGAGCAATGCATGGAGCAACCCAGAATCACGCAAATACAACTTGGGGGCCTTCACCTGCCGCTTGCTGATGTTCTCGTGCCAGGGCTGCAACTGTTGAATAACAAGCGCTCCCTCGAGCTGATCTGCGTAGCGGCGAACACTGGTATCAGAAACACCCATCGAACGACTCAGTTCTGACCAGTTGAGAATCTGCCCGTGAACATGGGCGAGCATTGCCCAAAAGCGCCGCAGCGTGGGGGCTGCCACTGAAACGCCCAGCCCCGGGAGATCTCTTTCAATAAAGGTTCGAATGAAGTCGGTCCGCCAGGCAAAACTGTCAGCATCTGAGGGAGCAGTAAACGACGCCGGGAACCCACCTCTCAGCCACAGTCGCTCGAGGCGTCGCGAGCCGACTTCTGAGAGCGAAAGGCCGCCCATTTCGAGGAATGAGACTCGCCCTGCCAAGGTCTCAGATTCTTGTCGAAGCAGTTCTGGGCTTGCGCTCCCCAACACGAGAAAACGTGCCGGCTTCCGAGGTCGATCGGCCAGTACCCTGAGCATGGGGAAAAGGTCTGGTCGACGTTGAATTTCGTCAAGTATGACCAGACCTCGAAGAGGCTCGAGGGCGAGTTCAGGTTCGCCAAGTCGAGCGAGCGCGCTGGGCTGTTCCAAATCAAACACAGTCACTGGCTCTCCGAAAGCCTTGGCTACCTCGCGCGACAGCGTTGTTTTTCCAATCTGTCGCGGACCCAGCAACGCCACCACGGGCGAGCGGCGCAACAGACGCAATACTTCGCGTGTGAGGTCATGGCGTTCAATCTTCACGCTGAAATACTACCATGTAATTTCAACATTAGAAGTCGAATTTGCATGGCATGGCCCATTGACCTACGTCGTGTTCACTGACAATGAAATCTGTCGGCAACAGCCGAGGCCACGCTTCATCGCGGGGCGAAACCAAAGCTCTTTTCATCAGCCCACGATCAGGGGCCGTATTTGCGTTTCGAAGCCGCGGCCGAAAAGCCGTCAAGCTGTTGGTGTGCGATGGCGAAGGTTTTTGGCTTTGCCAAAAGCGCCTCTCGGTTGGCCGCTTTCGATTTTTGCCCACCGGCAGTCAGCCCAGCATGCTGCTGCGGGCGCATGAATTTTAGGTGCTGCTTTCGGGGGGCGACTTCGGCCACACTGGCGGCGCCCGAGTCGTCGCCGCGGCTGTCTAGACATCACAGGGCATTGATAAAAAAGTTGCACACGAATGGGAGGAAGAGCTCCCTGCCCGATAAGCCTCTGAGGATATAGTCCATGAGAATTATGGTGCGACCAATTGTACTGGGCATTTCGATCGGTTTGGGAGCATGCGCCGCATGCCTCACCGAGGCCTCGTCTTCGTTTCGCTGCTGGCCCCGGTCCGGCTCCAAAATAGTTTCAAGTACAAGCTTTATGGAGCAGTTCCTTCAGGGCTGCGCTCGTTGGGTTTTTCGCCCCAATCATAGAGTTTTTCTTTCCTGTGATTGAGTACTCCAAGCACGACGACACCCCAGACGATGCTGGTCAGCAGGAGTATCGTTTTGAGCGTTGAGGGTGCTCCATCATTCGCGGTTTTTGCGTATACCAGTGCCGTCGCAGTCGGCCCTGCCATCATGAATGGGATGAGCAACCAGCCGAATAAATACATCCGGAGTATCCGTGCCACCGGAGTGGGGTGTTCGCCCAGCAGTTCGAAGTTGTAGTTCGTTTGAACTACTGCTCCGAGGCTAATAGGGCTCGCAGTTCGTGGTTTTATTCTGAGGGTCGAGAGGGGAAAGACCGGAAAGAAGAGCGCCGTCACCCACCGGGTAGCATCGTAAATGCCCTCATCTACCTTTCGGTAGTCAAGGAGACGCACACCGAAGCCGAGGGTTCCAAGAACTGTGCCGAAAACGAATACGAAGAAATTCTTGGCGACGAGAAGTCCACGGTTCATGGGTGCCTCCGCAAGCTTGCGCGGCCTTTGTATCCGAGCACGTCGGTGAACTGAAGCCGGGAGGGGTTTCCCTCGGACCAATGCGCCGCAGCCCGATTCGTCGTTGCAATTCGGATCGTGTGAGACCAGTCGGCGACTCACGTAACGCGCCCAGAATACCGCGCTCGTTTGGTTCAGTAGGCACCCGGCTCATCTACCATGTCCGAATATGTCCGAATAGTGTCCGAATAGTGTCCGAATATGTCCGAATATGTCCGAATATGTCCGAATATGTCCGAATATGTCCGAATATGTCCGAATATGTCCGAATATGTCCGAATATGTC
>JAYUVR010000342.1:0-8508 GCA_043753955.1 Archangium sp.
GGCAGCGTGACGGGGTGATCAAGTTTGCCACCAAACCACCGCTCAATCGCGTCTGGCGACTGCTGAATTTCGAGCGGGAAGTGCCGAGCGTGACGCATGGCGGCGTCTTGTTCATACAGTTTGCGCTGGTGGCTTCGATACTGCTGATTCACGAAGGTTGCCGTCAGGGCCATGCTCGCAGCCACGGTCGCGATGCGCCCCATGCCGACCCACCGTTGTCGGCGGGCGTCGCGCGCGATGCTCTTAAAAAGGCTGACCCGAAATGCTTCGGGAATCATTGGGCCATGGGGTCGAACTGCCTCTCGAATCATTCCTAAATTGTGGCGCTCGATTTCAACCTGCCGAGAACACGCTGGGCACCTGGCCAAGTGAGCCTCGAATTCAACACGCGCCTCAGCGATGAGTTCCCCATCGAGGTACGGAGTGAGTTGCGTTTCGAGATCGCGACAATTCATAGGCGTGCCTGCAAAAAGCGCTTTCAGGCGAGCTTCTTTCTCTCGCGGAATTCATTCAAGTTAATCGTGCCTGGCATTGATTCTCGTTCCATCAAGATTTTCTGCAGCTGCTTGCGACCGCGGAAGAGGCGACTCATTACGGTGCCTACGGGTACATCGAGAATGTCTGCGATTTCTTTGTACGAAAATTCCTGAAGATCAGCGAGCACCACCACCATGCGGAAGTCGATGGCCAATGAATCGATGGCTTTGATGACGTCTTGGCTCATCACACGACGCAGCAGATGATCTTCTGGGTTCTGCGTTTGCTCAGTGAGATTTGAACTGAAAAAGAGCGCTTCGACCGATTGACGCTCTGACTCGTCTTGCAGCGAACGTTCGCGGGAATCTTTGCGATACCCGTTGATAAAGGTGTTGGTCAGAATCTTAAAAATCCACGCTCGAAAATTGGTGCCGCGTTCAAACTTGTCAAAAAAACGCCAGGCACGCATCACCGTGTCCTGCACCAAATCTTCCGCGTTGCGCTCGTTCCGCGTCAAACGCACTGCTGACGCATAAAGCGGGTCGAGCCAAGGTGACAGCAGCTCTTCAAACTGTTTGCGATTTTGAGTACCGCGCGACAAACCGAACATCGTCATGCTCCCTCGTCAAAGCCGCATTGAGCCAGAGCACAACGCTCAGAGCGACTTGTCGATTCCATTGAAAACAGCCCTTTTACATTTTCCTTCCCTGGCCGAACAGCAGGTGGCGTGCCGAAGCCCACCCGCAGGAAGTACTTAAAATTCAGAGGGTTAATTTTCAAGACAAGTATGAAGACGTGTCAAAACGTCAAAGCAGTCTACTTGCGTTTGCCAAGAGCCGAGGGCGCGACCATGGCCTGGTCGATGGAAAGGTAGGGGTACCCGAGATCTCGAGCCACCGCTTCATACGTGACATGACCGCCGTACGTATTGAGCCCGCGTGCAAGGGCGAGGTCGCCTTTGACTGCATTGGCCAAGCCCAAGTCAGCAATCTTTCGGCCGTAAGGACGAGTCGCGTTGGTCAACGCGAAGGTCGACGTCATGGGAACCGCGCCAGGCATATTGGCCACCCCATAGTGAATGACACCCGAGACTTCATACGTGGGGTTGTCGTGGGTGGTGGCTTTGATGGTCTCGATGCAGCCACCTTGATCGACAGCGACATCGACCACGACTGACCCCTTCGACATTTCTTTTATCAATTCTTTCGACACTAACTTTGGAGCCTTCGCGCCGGGAATCAGCACGGCTCCAATCACCAGGTCTGCCTCTCTCACGCAGCGAGCGATATTTTCCGAATCACTCATCAGCGTCTTGAGCCGGCCTTGGAAGATGTCATCGAGATAGGTGAGCTGCGCCAAACTCACATCGAGAATGGTCACATCGGCGCCCATGCCCACGGCCACTTTTGCGGCGCAGGTGCCGACCACGCCTCCGCCGATGATGGTCACTTTGCTGTTGCGCACTCCAGGCACGCCGCCCAAAAGCATGCCCTTGCCGCCGTGCGCTTTTTCTAGCGAGCTGGCGCCAACTTGAATCGCCATTTTTCCAGCCACTTCGCTCATCGGTTTGAGCAGTGGGAGGGAACCATCTTCTGGCTGAATCGTCTCGTATGCGACTGCCGAAATCTTTTTGGCAATCAACACTTTGGCCAGCTCGGGGACCGCGGCCAGATGAAAGTAAGTGTAGATGATCTGCCCAGGCTGCATGCGCTTGTATTCGGGCTCGATCGGCTCTTTTACTTTGACGATCATCTCTGAGCGCTTCCACACTTCGTCAGCGCTTTTGATCATCTTCGCGCCGACGCGCTCAAACTCGAGATCAGCAAGCCCAGCGCCTTCGCCAGCCGACTTTTCCACCAACACGGTGTGACCCGCGGTCACATAGGCCTTAGCGATAGCAGGCGTCATTCCAACTCGATACTCACGGGTCTTGATTTCTTTAGGTACGCCGACGATCACGACGATGTCCTTTCAAAGGAGCTTCTTGAAGCGGTCCCGGCGGGATTCGAACCCACGACCCCTGGCTTCGGAGGCCAGTACTCTATCCAGCTGAGCTACGAGACCAAAACGCGATGGTTGCGCCCTATACACAACTCGAAACTCAAAGTCCTCAAGCGAAACGATGCGCATTGATTTTGAGTGGGTAGAGTAGCCCGATGGCGACTTCAGGCGAGGGGCGGATGCTCGGCCGCTACCAACTTCTCTACTTGCTCGGTCAAGGCGGCATGGGGGAAGTTCACCTGGCGCGCCTGACAGGGGCAGCCGGTTTTGAAAAGTTATGCATCGTTAAAACGGTGCTGCCCAGCCTCATGGGCGACCAAAACTTCATCGACCGTTTTCATCATGAAGCGCGAGTGTTGGTGCAGTTGACGCATTCGAATGTGGCGCAGGTTTACGACATGGGCGAAGTCGATGGCACCCTCTACATGGCCATCGAATACGTGCCTGGGGTCGATCTCTCGCGGGTTGAATCACGGGTCGAGCGACAGCGCGCGGTCATGCCTATACCCATCGCCATCTTTATCGGTCAACAGATCAACGAGGCGCTTGGGTACGCCCATCGAAAAGTCGGCGCGGAAGGTACGGCGCTGGGCATCGTGCATCGCGATGTGTCTCCGCAGAACGTGATGGTGTCGTACGAGGGTGAAGTCAAAGTCATCGATTTCGGTTTGGCCAAGAGCGCCGCTCGCTCAAAGCACACCCTGCCTTCAACGGTGATGGGCAAGCTGGGCTACATGTCGCCCGAGCAGGCGTTGGCCAAGCCCGTCGACCACCGTTCCGATATTTTCTCATCTGGCATTGTGGTGTGGGAAATGTTGGCCGGCTGCGCCATGTATCAAGGGGGCACCATGTCTGAAATGGTGGCTCAAATGGGAGTGGCTGATGTGCCGCCCTTGTCTTCTGCTCGGCCTGATATTTCACCCACGCTCGAGCAAATCGTCATGCGGGCGTTAGCTAAAGATCCCGCGGCTCGCTATCAACGCGCTGACGACTTCGCGCGCGCTCTCAATGAATTGGCCGTGCGAGAGCAGCTGACAGTGGGCGCTGAAGACGTCGGCAACTATGTGCGCGCGATGTGCCCTGAAGAATTTGCGGCTGAGCGCCAGCTCCAATCGAAACTTTCTCTCCTTCGAAAGGGTATCGTGCAAGAAGTCGTGGTGGCCCAACCCGAATTTGAAGGCACGCTGGTTCGAGCGACTCCCGCTGCTCCGGCTTTGCACAAGACTGATTCGGGGCAGGTGATGACGCCAGCACAGCGTGCGCTTTCAATGGTGGAAACCGCGCCTCAACTTCGGGCCAAGAGCGAAGTCGATATCGCCATGTCGTTGCCGAAGAGTCGTGCCCCAATGGTGGTGGCCAGTCTGCTGGGGTTCATCGTCTTCGTCGGCGCCATTTTGTTTTGGTTTCAGAGCCCTCAGGCTGAGGGGGTTCAACGGCAGCAACTCCCGGTGAAGGTCGAGCAAGCGCAAAAGCCCGAAGTGGTACCTGATGCGGAAGGGCCTGAGATTCACGTCGAGAAGCGGGCGGCGAAAGACGAGGAACCGAACAAGGCGCCTGTCGTCATCGACACCATGGTGACGAGCGGCAAAGTCTGGAAGGTACTTCGAAAAGAAGGTGAAGACCTGATGTTGCTCGAGAACAAGGACAAGGTGTTCGAGGGCGAGAGAATTTATTTGGTGGGTCAGGCCGATGCGAAAGGCAGCCGACCGGTCTATGCGCGAGGCGCCGTATTGAGCGTGAAAGGCTCGTTGGCGACATTGATATTTGATGAGGCTGTGGCCTTGCCTGAAGTTGTTTTTGCCGCCAAAGAAAACGCGCGAAAAAAAGCGCCTGCAGTTGTGCCTCAGAAGAGAGAAGAAACGGTGCGTACGGTCGAGGTGAGCAAAGCCCCGGCGCCTGCTCCCGCTCCTGCTGCGGTAACGCCGGCACCCAAGAGCGCCGAGCCTGAATTGGTAGTTGAGCCTTATCCCAGCAAAGCGCCTGCACCGCGACCCACCTCTCAACTTTTTGGAAACGTCCGAATTTCTCAGCCCAACAGCGCAGGAGATCGCACCGTCTTTGTTCGCAATCAAACCCGGTTGCCTTTGACGGCATGCGAGCTGCGATTGCCGAGCAACCTGGTGTATCGCTTCAACACCAAGACCTTGGGCGCGCAGGACGAAATTAAAATTGGCTTCAGAGAATTTCGAGCCGACACTCGGCCGGCCGACCCTCAGTTCAAAGGCGATTGGGCTGCGGTCTATTGCAACGAAGGCACGGGGTATTGGAAGACCGTTTACGACCGTCGCTGAGCCGTTAAACTTCTGTTTGTGGCTCGAGTGCGCCGTGTCGACTGCAGTACTACGGGCTACAGCCACTTAACTGGTAGCATGTGCGCCAATACAAATCTGACTTATAGATATCTTGAAGGTCACCACCGAAATAGACCGCGAGTCCGAAGCGGGTCTTCGTGGAGGCTACGTCTCCAAATCCGTTGCGCAGCAGGCCGGGGGCAAAGTTGCGTTGGAGTCCGGTAAGCGCTTGGTCGACGTAATATTTTTGTTGCCATGATCCTTGGCCTAAGAGGGCCTCGCTCAAAGGAATGCTATAAACCCCGAACGCGCTCATTTCGGGGCCTGGGTTGGGCGGCGGTGGCGCCGGCGACGGCAGCCAAGGTTTGAGAAGGAGCAACGTTGGCAGAATTTTCATGAGATTCCTTGAACGAAGGTACCGGCTGCCTCCTTCTGGTCACCGGGCATGCAGAGTCAGCTCTGGTTCAGCACTGCTTGCGTTTTCTTTTTGGCTTTCTTTGGTGGCGCAATGGCTCGATCGGGTGCCCTCGTTTCTTGAGGCATCACCTTCACTGTTGATCCTTGCACTTGACCCATTTCCAAGTAGCGGGCTGTGGCCTCAATAACCTGGGCGTTTCGGGGCAACCCATGGTGACCGATTCCCAGAGCGGCCAGCACTTCTACTTTCGGCCACGTTGAAGCGAGGGTTCGAGCTGCAGTGAAGGGAACGTCATCGTCTTGCGGGTCGTGCACCACCAGGACGCTGGTTTCGGGGTGAGGTGGGTGATGGCGCAACCTGAGATTGTTCGGGGGAATACCCACCAGCGCTTCCGTGCGCTTGAGCAGTGCGTCGCCCATGGCTTCGGAAAAGCCGGCGCGTCGGACGAAGGTGCGCGCAAAGATTTCTAAATCTTCTCCAGGAGCCAGCAGCACCAGTCGTGAAACAGCAGGGCCACGCTCAAGCGCCAGCACTGTCGCAGGAGCACCGAAGGAGTGCGCCACCACCGCAGTAGGGCGGAAACGCCACAATGCAGTTTGCACCGCCTCAGACATTTGAATCAGGTTGCTCGAACGGCCCGAAGTTAGTCCGTGAGAGGGAAGGTCGATGGCAATGACATTCCACCCCGCCTGCGCCAACACCGGTGCCATCTTCTCGAAAGCGACGGCGCTGCCACCCCAGCCATGGACAAGGAGAGCCGTTTCTCCACTGCCTCCGTTAGGAGGAAACCATTCATAGGCTGCCAGTGTTCCGGTTGAAGTTTCGAGCTGAAAGGCGCGGCCTCCTTTGGGTGCTCGGGGGTGTGTGAATCGAGGAGGGGTGAGCCAGGCTTCAAAGACTTTTTCTTCGGCCCAATGAGGAGCAGCCCGTTCAAGAATGGGGTTTAAAATAAAACGACCGATCGTGCTTATTTTAGAGAAAAGAAGTTTCATGGTCAAGCTCCTGTGAGATGGGTCAGCTCTGCTGTACGGAATGAAGAAGGCGTTCGAAGGCTCGGTGAGCGAGTCGCTCGGCGTTGGGGTCGCGGAGCAATCGCCGGTTGTGATTGAAAGACAACACGATGCCGTAGGCCTCATGAGCCAAGAGCTCGCAATCGGTGTCCTTGAGAAGGTGGCCTTGTTCCACGGCGAGGCGGGCCGCGCCTTCTAAGAATGAAAGGAGCTGTTTTTGAGTGGCCACCAAAAAATCACGGGGCCGACCTTCTTGGTCATCGAGCTCAAAAGCCGCGGGAATAAAAAGGCACCCGCCAGGAAGGGAAGGGTCGACTGACCACTCGAGCCACAGCTTAAAGAGCTTTTTCAAACGAGGAAGGCCGCGAGGTGCCTTGAGTGCCGGCCGTATCACCTTCTCTTCAAAACGTGCCACGCCTTCGCGGAGCACCTCGATCTGCAGGTCTTCTTTCGAACCAAAGTGGGCAAAGAGCCCGCTCTTCGACAAGTGAAGTTCATCGGCGAGAGCACCAATCGACAAGCCTGCAAGCCCGTCTCGCCCGGCCAGCAAGAAGGCTCGATGAACGATGCGTTGCCGCGTCTCTTCGCCCTTGGTCATGTTTTAAAGATACGAACGGTCGTTCTTTTACGCAACTCATTCTTTGGGTGCAGCGTATTTTCGTTGCGGTCTATTGCAACGAACGAACGGGGTTTGGAAGACCGGGTGCGACCGTCGCTGGGCCGTTAGACTTCTCTTCATGGCTCGAGTGATTGAAGACGAAGCGGGAATCAAGGCGCTGGTTAAAGGCCTCAAAAGGGTTGCGGTTCTCGGCATCAAAACCGAGGCTCAGCGCCATCAACCTGCGTACGCGGTACCTGAGTATCTAGCTTCCGTCGGTCTCGAGGTGATTCCGGTACCCGTGTACTACCCAGAAGCGACTTCGATTTTGAATCGCGAGGTGTATCGAACGGTTTCAGCGGTGCCTGGCGAGCTCGATGTGGTCGACGTTTTTCGAAGGCCGCAAGACATCGACCAACACATCGATGACATCATTGCGAAAAAGCCAAAAGCCGTATGGTTTCAACTCGGCATACGAAATGACCAGGCTGCTTCGCGGTTGGTTGAGGCCGGCATCGATGTGGTGCAAGACCGATGTCTCTTAGTCGAACATCGGCGCTTCGCTGGCACATAAACGGCTCATTCCGCTCGTGGGGTTTGAATGCCGGCGCATCCAGTCGGGTTGCCTTCGTTCTCGGGGTGCTTTTTGAAGAGTGCACGAGCACGCTCGTGCAGTCGTGTTTCGGGCTATGCTCGGTGCCGTGAGTCACGTCGCGGTCAAAAGTGTAGCTACCCTGGCGGACTACCTCGCAGCGCCCGAGGAAGCGCGGGTGGAATTGATCAACGGTGCTCTCATCGAGCGGGAACTGACGGGCCCCAAACATGGGCGGGCGGTGTTGCGGCTGGGAGCTTCGGTCACCACTCGGTTTGACCGCAAACCAGGAGGGAAGCACCCAGGCGGGTGGTGGATCGTTTCGGACGTCGCGGTTCAGTTTGGTGAGGACGTCCTTCGACCGGATCTTCCCGGCTGGCGGCGAGACCGATGCCCGGCTTTTCCGACTGAGCGCCCGGTCGTACTTCGCCCGGACTGGGTGTGCGAAATCCTCTCTCCCTCCAATGCGCGTATGGACCGAGTTCAAAAGCTGCGCATCTATCACCGTGAGGAAGTGCCTCACTATTGGCTGGTGGACCCCGAAGAGCAGACGCTGACCGTGTTTCGCTACGGTGCTGGCGGCTACATGGTGGTGCTGACCGCCACCGCCGATGAAGTGGTGTCGGCGGAGCCATTTGAAAGCATGACCTTGCCCGTCGGCAATCTCTTCGTCGACGAGCCCTCTGAAGAAGGGTGAGCTGAGCGACCTGCGTAGCAATTGCTCAATGGAGTCGAGGCTGCCTTTCAGGGCTCGGTTTTCACCTTCCAGTGGTCGAAGCCACTATTGACGCGGTGCTAAGACCGATGTCTCTGGGGAACAATCGACGACGTTCAACATTTCTTTGACAGCATGTTTTGCGTCACTGCTTGATGGTGTCTCAACGGTTGCGCTTGGTGGCGGTGAGGTGACGTCGAAAGAAGGCACCACATCAAGAGCAGCGACCGGTACCGCCAGGGGAGTGGTTGGTGTGTCGGTGGGTCGCGTCGGTCACGGTCTTCTCCCTTAGTGTGGAAACCGGCGAAAGGGCCGCGCCAAGCGATGGCTGCCCCCGCCCCGACGCTACCCGTTCAAAGGGAGGCATTTCTCCCCAGTGAGGCGTTCTTGCTGACCCGATGCTGGG
>JAYUVR010000343.1:0-4232 GCA_043753955.1 Archangium sp.
CGCACACGTGTGCGCGCCACCGGTAGTGAAGCTCGCCACCTGGCTCCCCAGGAGCTCGGGGCTCACCTGGACCGGGGTGGTTCTTGTCTCATTGTCGCCGGTGCCCAACTGCCCATGCTGATTGTCGCCCCAGCACCACAAGGTGCCGTCCGTACCGAGGGCACAGGTGTGACGGCCACCTGCATTCAAGCTCGCGATGGGCGGCATGACGCCGGTTCCAGCTTGGCGCAAAGTGACCCCTAGGAATTGGTCGCCCACCCCCAGTTGCCCGTGGAGATTGCCACCTATGCAGAAGACCGAGCCGTCGGCGCTGGTGACGCACAGGTGTTGCTCACCCGCTGCCAGCTTGATTACCGGGAAGTCAATCGCCGAAGCACGGGCGGGCAGGGGGCGATCAACCACATCGCCCGTGCCCAACTGCCCTGCCTCGTTGCTGCCCCAACACAGCAGCGTACCGTCAGTGGCTCGGGCGCAGGTGAATCGAGCGCCGGCAGCAAGTCGCTCGGTTACCAGTGAACCGACGAGCACCTGAACCGGCGCCTCAGAGCCTTCAGACGAACCGACGCCGAGCTGGCCAGACTCATTGGCCCCCCAGCAGAACACGCGATCATCGGTGGCGAGAGTACAGGTGTGACGCGCTCCCGACACCGAGAGTCGAGTTGGGGGGGCGGCGCTCACCACGACGGGAACCACGCGCGAGTTCTTGTCGCCTGTGCCCAGCTGGCCGTATCGATTGTCACCCCAGCAGCCGATGGTCGAGTCGGAATAGATGGCACAGCTGAAGCCTGCGACGGACGACGAAATTGGCCCCTCACCCGCCGGAAGCGCCACGCGCAAAACCGACCGCCCGCTCGAGTCGACGCGTACCGGCTGAACTCTGGGTTCGGCATCTGCGACTCCGAGCTGGCCGAAGCGATTGTCACCCCAACAATACAGCACGCCGTTCGACCTCCGGGCGCAGGTGTGGGTGGCGCCGGCGGAAGCAAAAGCGAGGCAGTTCCCCTTCCCATCCCAGTTTACTGAGAGCGCATCCCAATTATTGCAGCCGGCCGACAGGGCGAGCAGTCCCCAAAGAAACGACGCTCGCCTCACCACGAGCACGCCACGCCTACCGTCGCGCCAGCACCTACTGGGGCGGCCACCAGGGTCGCCGGGAGATTCCGGCGCTCGAGCACGAGCCAGACGACTGCCGAGGCAATGGCGGCAGCCCCGACACCCATCATCGCTTCTCCTGCGAGCTGGCGATTTCGAGAGGGCCGCCATGCCTCAGGGTTGCAAGAACGGTCACACGCTTGCTCATAGCGGGCCCAATCAAGCGCAGCGAGCCCTGCAAGCACCCCCCCACTCGCACCGACCACGAGCCCGCCGGCACCAAGAAACCAGGGTGCCCTGGCAAACTCTCGGTGAGCCGTCTGCACCAAACCAGTCGCATCAGCTGTCGGCGCCTCAGGCGCAGCTGGCACAATGACAGGCGAAGGCGCGAGCCGTACCAGCCACGAAGATGAGGTGCCGCGGGCCAGCTCACCTAAGCGCTCCTTTGGCTGAAAATCGGGGTGGCGGAATCGAAGCTGAACCAAGCCAGGTTCGAAGACGAATTCTTTGAGAATGGGGCTCGTGCCAAGAAAGAGTTCGCCCGAGAATACCTCGACCCCCGTCGCCGGCTCAGTCTCTACGGTCAGCAGCCCGACGAAAGGCTTGAGTGCCTCAAGTGCCCGAGCCGCTTCCTGTTGCTCGTCGGGCGCCAACCAGTCTTTCCCCACCACGAGGTATTGCTCGATCAGCCCGTACGCCACGGCATTCTTTCCGAGCTTCCGCGCACACGCCGCCATGTTCCATACCAGGCGGGGATCGTTCGAGAGCCGTGATGCCTCTTGGAATAGTTCGAGGGCACGGGCCCAAGCGCCTGCACCAAACGCTTTGCGTGCTTCGAAGTAGCTGATGCGCGCCTGCCCCTTGAGCGTTTCCCCCAGGCGCGGTCGCGCCCAGCATTCCGCCGGGTAACACGTTGACAGTATACCCACCAAAAGCACCCAACGTGCGCGGGACACCTGGTCGACACTACACGGCACGAAGACCAGGAATGACTGAATTCGACTTGGAACACGAGCGCTATTTGATTTCAATCTCGGCTGGGTCCTTGCCCTCGACCTCACGCGGCAACTTCCGCGTCGGTCGCGGCTTCAGGGGCCCCGCGGAGGCATCGAGGGGAGGTTCGGCGTTAGGTTCGTTCACCGTGGGTGCGTTGTCGTCAGCCGATTGCGTCGGAACAAATGGTTGAGCCTGGCTGGGGAGAACCGCTTTGTCCTCTGGCCTGTGCATCTGTCGAAGGACGAGTCCAAAGAAGCCACCCGCAATGAGGGCGATGAGTCCATAAGTGCCTATTTTGCTGCCCATGCCGGCCAAGCCTGGCTTCGGGGGTGCGTGCTGTCTCAAAAGACTATCTTCAGGGGCACATGCTGACTGCTCCTCAGCTTTCTGCCTCACACCAGATTGGGTCCAATGGTCTTGCGCGGCTGGCCGAGGCTCTGGCGCTGAGTAAGCCGGTTCAACGTCACTCAAAGGCCCCTTGTGTCTCCCAGCCGCAGAGGCGAGTTCCACTTTCCTGGGGTCTCCTCCTGCACCCGCTCGGGTGAGCGACCCAAGTTCGCGCGCGAGCTCTACGACATCTTGGTATCGGTCGGCAGGGTCTCGCCGCAGACAGCGCGCGACAATCGCCTGCAGTGCGGACGGCGCACTGGGGCACGCCCTCGCCAGCTCTCGCGGTGAAATCGAACACACTCTGTCGGCGACCACGGCCGCTGAGCTCCCTTCAAACGGGAGCGCACCCGACACCAGCTGAAACAATGTTACGCCGAGCGACCAAATGTCGCTGCGGCGATCTACGTCGCGTGGGGAAGCTATTTGCTCGGGAGACATGAAGTGGGGCGAGCCGAGCAGCGAGTCAGCGCCCGTCAGGTAGAGATCTACAATGGGAGACTTTGAAATCCCGAAGTCGAGCACCACGATTCGCTCTGTGCCGTCGTCGCTGGTATTCAAGAACAAATTACTGGGCTTGAGATCGCGGTGAACAATTCCCAACTCGTGCGCCTCTGCAAGCGCGACGCAGGCCTGCAGTACATAATCGGCCGCGTCTTCGGGAAGAAGTGGCCCCTTTTCTTTGAGAGTCGTGCCCAAATCTGAACCCTGGAGGTAGTCCATAACCAGAAATGGGATACCGGCGTCGGTCATCTCAACGTCGTAAACGTGTACCACGTGCTCGCTCTCAAGCCGCGCGGCCAAGCGGGCCTCGCGAAGAAAACGCTGAGCAAGTTCGGTGTTGCGAGCCAGCCCTGACTTCATCAGTTTCAAAGCCACGCGCTTTCGCAGCAGCAGGTGCGTGGCCAACAACACCACCCCCATGCCGCCAGAGGCCAGGTGGCGCTCGACTCGATACTTTCCTCGCACCAAGGTTCCCGGCTCGAGAATGCCTTCGTCATCCACCATGGTCATCGTCGGGTCGTATGCGCGTAGAGGTCGTCGAGCAGCGAGCTTGACCCGGTTCTCATCGCTGGGTGCAGACCCGATGGCCGCCAGCGCTGTATCAAGCGCGGCTGTCTTTGGGCGGGCGAACCGCTCGTCGCTGAAGTCGAGGTCGCCCAGTCACTTGACCCCGCGCTCTTTTTTCGAGCGAAAGGCACTTCCCACACATCGCCCTTGAGTAACGAAGCGCCCCGGGGCTGTGGGTCGCGGCAGACTCGAACGCGCGACGTGGAACTGGAATCAAACTGAGGAACGAAGAGGAGCCAACGCACGCCGCGTGAGTAACATTTATTTCAATTACAACCATGCTGTATGATTCGTAAGAGCTACCGTTCAGGCCTTGAGCATTTTAAGTCCGTGAAATTCGCTCTTTTTAGATTCAGTTTGCATAGCTCGAGCAGGTTTGCTCGAGCATGGGAATGGCTGACACACTCTTTTGAGTTCTTTGCTGCTACTCACCAGCCAGTGTTGAGACGCGCGCGGTTCCAATCGCGATGTAGTTCTCGGCGGCGTCACTTCCCCCAGTATAGACGATACGTGCGAAGAGTTCGGTCGCGGTGCCGCCCTCAACGAAGAAGCGACCATCGGTGTCCTTCTTCGCCGCAGCTACGAGGCGCACGCGCTGCCCGTCGGGAACAATGTCGGTTTGTGCGGTGAGGAGCGCTCCATTGCGACCCTTGGAAGCGAGGCGGCTGAGCGAATGAAAGGGGTGC
>JAYUVR010000344.1:0-20226 GCA_043753955.1 Archangium sp.
CGCCCGAGCTTCGCCCGACGCGCGCTGCCGGGCGCTATCGCTATCAAGGCGAAGTGCCTGAGGGGTATCACGTGGTGAGTCGACCCCGCGCGGGGCTCGTGATTGCGGGTTCCGTTCTCTTCGGTGTGAGCTACCTCACGACGCTTGCTCTGGGCCTTGCCTGGCTGGGAGATGCCTGGGCCTTCATGCCCATCGCTGGCCCCATCATCACCAGCGTCAACCAATGGGCCCGTTGGGACAAAGCATCGGGCTCGAATACCTATGCAGGGGCATTTCTCGATGCATCGTTATTGTCATTCTATACAGTCATCGCTGTCTTTCAGACGGCACTCCAAGCGGCGGGGGTGACGCTGTTCACCATCGGTTTGGCCAAGCCCAATCGGTGGATAGAGAAAGACAGAGTGCAGTTTACTTTTGTCCCAGGCGCTCCGGCGTCACTCGGTGGGGCGAGCCTCTTGGGGCTTTTTTAAATGAGCCCGTCGAAGTTGCCACCTGTGCCGAGCGGCGTGGAAGACGCGAATGGAATGCCTCGGTTCGGCACCTACCAAGGTTCCTTTGACGCAATCGACCTTTCTGGGCTGCGCGGTGATTCGCGACCGCATCGGCTCAATCGAATGCGAATGCATAAAAAGTGGCTGTATGGCTTTATCGCTACCCGCGAAGTGGCGGCACTTTTTGCGGTGGTTGATTTGGGCTACACCTCAAACGCATTCGCGATGGCTTTAGACTACACCTCGGGTCGGGTGCTGGCTGATGAAGGCATGCTGGGTTTGCCGAGGCCGATGGTCAAAGTGAATGACCACCCGGGTGCCGGGCTCGATGTTTCCTTTCGAAGGCCCGATGGGCATTTCCGAGCCTGGCGCACTTTCGGAGATGAACGTTTTCACGGCCATGTTCGCTTGGGTCTTCCCATTCCACTGATGAAGCCCAAGTTAGATTTCCGGTGGGACCTCTTGGCCGCTGGCGCTCCGCCGCCGGTGACAGTGATTGCTCCGGTTGAAGGAGGCGTCGTCAATGTCACCCAAAAGTGGGCAGGGCTCTTGTCCTTTGGTGCACTCGAGGCAGGCGGTCGCCGCTATTCACTCGACGGAGGTGTAGGAGGGCTCGATTACACCCATGGCTATTTGGCCCGTAAAATCGATTGGCGATGGGCTTTTCTGTGTGGTCGGTTGGATGATGGGACACCGGTGGGGCTCAATCTCGTCGAAGGGTTTAATGAATCTCGAGACGACGTGAATGAGAATGCCCTTTGGCTGGGCGGTGAGCTTATTCCTTTGGCAAGAGCCCGGTTTACCTGGGACACCAAGGCCATTCTCAGCCCTTGGCATGTGCGTACTGTCGATGGCGCGATAGATTTGCACTTCACCCCGTGGGCAGCGCATCAAGAAGTGCGCGACCTCAAGTTGATTAAAAGTTCATTCCGCCAACCCGTGGGGCTTTGGACCGGTGAAGTCAAGGTGGGGGACCGGGTTTATTCTTTAAAAGATGCACCCGGGGTTACTGAAGATCAGTCTGTACTTTGGTAGGTAGTCATTCATGCCTATAGGTCGGATTGGAACCCAGACAGCCCCTCAGTTCAGTACCTCGAATGAAAGTACGCCTGAGACCGACGAAAGTTCGGCGACGGTACCTGCGAGTGAGCCGATAGTTGAGCCAGTAGTTTCAGCCGATGTCTCAACCATCGTACCTCGAAAAAAACCGGTGCCTTCGAAGTTTGCAGTGCTGGCCATGAATGCGCTGGCCGACACGCACGAAGTCAAAACCAGCCATAAGTTTGGGGCTCAAAAACTCATTCGAGGCACGCTCAAAGTAGGTGAGCAAATCGCCTTGCCAGGTACCCCTTCGCATCAAGCACTGGTTGAGTCAGACCGCTTTCGAAGGGATTACGAAAAGGCGAACCCCCATACCGTTTGGGCGAAGACCACCGCCGTGACAGGCGTGTCGGCCAATTTTCCCATCGGCATGGGCCCTTCAGTCGGTTTCAATGGCAACGTTGAAGTGACTGCAGTGGTTTCTCATCAGGTTGACGAACTAAAAGATCTCCCTGGAGCAGTGGCCAAACAAGCCAAGTCGATGGTCATTCCACTCGATACGCGCAGTCTGGCTGAGCTCAAGCCGGCCGCCGGTTCAGAATGGATGTTTCGCGGCGAGGCCAGTGTCCCTCTCGGTGTAGGCATGGGCATCGGCCAGTCCGTTTCTTTAGGGGTCGCTGATGTGACAGCCGTCGCGGGAATCGGCCTCAGCGTCGGTGCCAACGCCATCATCACCAAAAACATCAAGGTCCTCGAAGACAACAAGGTCTTCGTTCAAATCGGGGCCACCAAAGCGGCAAGCATCGGTGTGGGTGCAGAGGCCAAACTTCAAGCGAAAGATTTTCTCGGCCTGCTCAAGGTCAGCGCGGCGGCTTCTGCAGGGGCCTCAGCCGCGGTAGAACACAGAATTTTGGGCGCAGCGGTCTTAGACCTCAATACCACTGCTGGAAGGGCCTCCTTCGACTACATCATGCAGGCGTCTCCCGGGAACGCAGCTGAACACATCACTGAGCAAAGGCTGGGAGCGGAATACAACGGAATCGGCAAATCGAGGGCAGTGGCTGCCAACATTCGATTTGGAAATATGAAGATTTTGTCGGCTTCCATCGGGAAGGGCAGTTCCACCGGGACGCTCACGCAGAAAGACTCAACCACGTCGCTGGGCCAATCAGACTATTCAAAAAACATTGAAGGCTGGTTGTTTAGACTGCTGAAGACCGAAGAGCGTTCGGTCAACGTGCGCGCGGGTTCAGCGACTCGAGACGGGCAAGAAGAGCGGGTGGTGGCACTGAGCCTTCATGTGAAAGACAGTAAATTTACCAGCGGTGAGCTGAGCCAGCTGGCCCGCTTGGGCAGAGCAATGGACAACCCTCTGCAAGGCCTTCCTCCCTCGGTAACGAAGGGTGACTTGGGGCCTGGCACGTATCACATTGACCTCGCCCTGAGTGAATCGCAACTCGACAAGCTGGGTGCTTGGGACCGTGACAGCATTCGGCTCGCCTTTGCTATCGCTCAAACCGAACTTGAGGGTGGAGAAGAAAAGCTGCCGACCTGGTTCGAGCAACCCGAACTCTTTGCGGCTTTCAAAGAGAAACATCTTTCCCCAGTGGGTCCTTCAGGCAGAGCCTTTCCAACAGTACAAAGCTCGATTCACGGCGAAGCAGCGCTTGAGTACGCCGAGCGTTTTCCCGGTCGTGACCTGGCCAAAGACATCGCTTCCGAAGAAGCGGTCAGTGCCATTCAAAAGTACATTGAGAAAGCCAAAGGGGCCCCCGTGGCTGAATGGGGCAAAGTGCTTGAGGCGGTCGGTAAACAATCGAATATCGATTTGAGAGCGACGATGCTGGCCTTCCGCCGTTTGGCAGGTGCCAGTGTGGTTAATTTTTCCGTGACTGCCCAAGGGCAGACGGTCAGTGCAAACCCAGAAGCCCCGTTGCCTCCTTCGCTCAACGAGTATGTAGGGAGTGTTGTTTCAGCCCCGGCGTAAAGAGCAGCTGATTGTCTTTTCCGATGGGGTTGACCGTTGAGGCTCGACCCCATTGGTGTTCTCTGTACAGCAGGCAGACATCTGAGCGTTGATCAGCGATGATGAACCAAAACCAACTGAGGAGTTTGACTGATGGCCAGAATACTCGTGTTGGTGATGGGTTTAGTCATCGTTGCTTATTTGGGCTACCGCAGCATGTACCGGCAATCTGCCGATGCACCTGAAGCAGCGACGCCCAAACAGCGACTCGAAAATGCGCAGCGGGTTGCCGATGAGATTGAAAGAAAACAGCAACAAGCTGCAGATGAAGCGCTCAAGAAGGCGACGCCTCAAGAATAGAATTCAGTGCACAAAACCATCGCGAGGGCTGCTCGCACCTTGAGCGACTTTGAGGAGCGTGAGTTTGCTCAGCCAAGCGTCATCAACTCGATTGCCGCGCTCGGGAAACCCCAAACCGCCGTCGATAAATTCCGGCACAAAAAGAAGCGGCACCGCTTGCCCGTCGTAGCCCAGTTGCACCAACTGATTGGCCTCGTACCGCATGCACTGCCTTTCACAGCAGAAAAAAGTCTCTTTGACTGCATAGAGACCTTCTGAAAGCAAAGGGTCGAGGTGTTGAGCTTCGGCCTCGTTTGAAAGCGTGTGACCTCGCGATTGCCAGAGCACACGATTCGCATTCCACCGTTCAGGAAGATACAGCCCGGGGCCGGGGTCACCGTGATTGTGGAAGTAGACCAATCGACCTGCAGGAATGCCGGTGACAGGCTGACGGGTACGGTAGAGACCACATGGAGGTAAGGCCATTGTTGATGGTGTATCTCGAGGAGCGCTCCATTTTGAGGAAAGAATCGCGGCCCCTGGGTCAGAGCCTCATTGGTCGACGCGAATGTATGGTATTGAAGCCCTCGGCAAAGGGCGATGACGCCTGATGCAACATCCATCGAGCCTGTTTTCATGAGATACGCTGACTCTTTTGTGTTCGCCTCGGTTCAACGGCTCTTGGGAAACCAAGTGAGGGTGTGCGTGCGCCGGGTGGCTCTGCTGGTCATCGCTTTTCTCGCGGTCTCGTGCAACACCCGGCCTGACAGTGGCCTGCGTGTCACGGTGACCATTCGGTCTCAGGGCTCTACGCAAGTTCGCGCCGATTGTTTGCGTCTCGCCGTTTTGAGCGATTCGAAAGAGCTCAAGGCGGTCACCGTCGTTCGCCCTGCGGGTGACACGGCCGTCTTCGGCGTCGTGCGCGGTCCTCAAACTCCTGCGAATGTGACCTTGCAAGCCGCTGGGTACTTGGGTGACTGTAACGATGAAAGCACGCTCAAACTCAATGCTCGAAGTCAGCTCGTCACTGCGACTTTCCCCGAAGAAGGTATCGCGGTAGCTGAAATCACCGTTGACCCTCCTGGTACAGATCTCGATGCCGACCGAGATGGGTATGTCTCGTCTGCCTTTGACGGCCCCGATTGTGGTGACAATGACAGCACTGTTTTTCCTGGCTCTGTTCAAGTGTGTAGCAATACCGAAGACACCGACTGCGATGGTCAGCCGGGTTGCGATGATTCTGAATGCGGGACCGCGGTGGTGTGCGCGAACCCGCCAGACAGAGTTGCGTTCGGTGTTCCCATTCCCTTTTCCATGGAGCGTTACGAATGCCGTGGGCCATTTAAGGTCGAATTGCACAACTCCAGCGGGGTGAGGGCCGCCATTCGGCGTACGGCGATGGCCTTTTCTTCGTCGCTGCCGGGGGTCACTTTTCATGAAGTGGCATCATGTGCTGATACCCCGTTGAGCTCGTATACGGTGCCCTATGGGTCGCCGTCTTTTGAAGTGTATTTGAGGGCCGACGAAAACGCGTATGGCAAAGCGGCGTTGAAGGTTACTGGCGACCGAGTGGCGAGGGCTGGCGAGGCCGAGGTGGAAGTGCACCCGCTGCGGATTCAGAGTTTGGCTTTCACTTCGCCTCAGCGCACGCTCACGGCAGGTGAATGCAGTGCCGAACAAGTGACGTTGGAATTTCGCGATGAGATGAATCGGCACACTGATGTTGACGTGCCCACCACCATCACCATGGGCTCTGCTCCGGGAGATATCGGAAACGCCAATGTCTTTTTTAGCGATGCGAATTGTACCGTGGCCAGCTCAATGGTGCCTTTGGTGCAGGGTCAAGGCACCGTCACCCTTCACCTCAAAGTGAAAAAGGCAGGTTCTTTCTCACTCACTGCCACCGCCAGTTCTGGACAGACGGCCACGCAGTCACTGGTGGTTCACCCCGAGGCACCCAATCAACTTGCTTTCACCAATTCACCGTTGGCGTTGGCAGCGTCTCAGTTCTGCTCATTGGGGGCGCTCCAAGTGCAGCTGCGCGACGTGCATTCAAACCCAGTCACCGCTCCAAATGACATCACTGTGCGATTTACAGCCAATGGGTTGAACAATGTCGAATTCTTTGACTCGGCCGACTGTAGTTCTTCTCCTCGAGCTGATTTCACCATTGCGGCGGGCAGTGATTCTATTTCTGTGCGAGTCAGAGCAGCCTCGGTGAGCGGAACGGGCGAGGTAAAGGCTTCGGCCATCGGCGGGCCGGCGCTCACTGAGGCAAAGCAGCCGCTGCGTGTGACTGCAGGGTTTGCTTCAAGCAGTGCGGTAAGAGGTGCAGCTCAAACGACAACGGCTGGAGTGTGTACAGCGACGCCCTTTGTGATTCAGCTCGAAGATAACGTCGAAAACCCGACCTCGAGTGCAGAAGACGTCACGTTTACCTTGTATGCAGTTATTCCGGGCATCGACCCAACGTTTAAGTTTTTCAGCGGCTCTGGGTGCGCCAGCGAGTTGTCTGACGGAAAACTGACGGTGCCCAAAGGGCAGACTTCGGCTGAATTCTTTTTTCGCGGAACCAAGGCGACTTCGAGTTTTGACGTACGAGCGAGATCAGTGCTGGGTGAGGCAAAGTTCATTGTTGGCAATTCAATCAACCCTGGTGCGCCCGCGAAGCTCGTCTTTGGCTCGCCCCTTCAACAATATGTCAAAGCAGGCGCGTGCACGACCAACCCGTTTTCGGTGGAAGTACGTGATGCCTACGACAACGTCAGCAGCTTTCCATCAGAGCAAACGGTGACCGTAGCTTCAACGCCTGGTGGGGTCACGATAGGCCCCCAAAGCGCCTGTGCTTCGAGCGATTCTATGAGGCTCCCGGCCGGAGCTTCTCAAGTCGGCTTTTCCGCTCGGCATGCGGTGGCGTCTACGTCTGACTATCGATTGACGGCGACGGTGGGTACATTTTCGACAGCGAATCATGCCCTATTGAATGTCACGCCCAACGACGCCAGTTTGATAATTGAAGACCCGCCGGGTCCAACGAAGGAGTTAACCGCAGGGCAATGTCAAATCGTAAGATTGGCGCGGCGTGATGCATTGGGAAATCCTTCCAAGACGACCAGCGCAGTCACGGTGACATTTCCTCAAGACAAGCAGTGGACAGTGTACCCAACGACCAATTGTACAGGCGTTGCCGGTATTCCTTTCATGAATGACACCGAGACGGTGGCGTTTTCGGTGAAACCACGCACTGCTGGCATTCAGCAAATGGTCGTCTCTATTGGCAGCGACAATACCCTGCAGACGGCAGTGAGAGACTTCAACATCGTGCCGGCCTTTCCTTCGCTTGTCTTTGAAGTTCCGAACACCGGATCAATGACGGCGACGGCTGATCAAATCGCAGGTGGTTGCACCGAAGTCAGGGTGGCTCGCAAAGATGCATTCTTGAACGACGCCCCGCTGGGAACCGCTACAAAGATTACGGTGGCTCTGCCTGTTGGAGCGACCGCGCATTCAGGAACGCCCTGTATCGAGGCTAACAAGCTTTTCAATGCTTCTCTCAGTGTCGCGGCGACAGATGCACGCGCCACGTTCTTCGTCAGAGGCACAAAAAGCCCTGCGATTGGAGATCCGCCCACTCAGACAGTTACGCCCTCGTGGGACACGCTCAGTGCAGCCCTGTCGTTGACGGTGAAGCCTGGAGCGCCGAAGTTGAGTGTTTCGGTGCCCACTGGCACCAAGCCTGCCGGTCAGTGTCTGCAGGTGACCGTTGAACGGCTTGACGATTTTGAGAACTTGGTCCCGCTCGCGACGGCGAAAGACCTCACTTTAACCGCAGCTCCAGACGTAACTATATCTTCCACGCAAAATTGTCCGAATGCGGGGTCGACGAGCATCTCAGTTGCCGCAAACTCGTCGAGAGTTACCTTTCACATCAACGCAAACACAGCCACTCCCTCGCCTCAAACGCTCACATTTGGGCTCGATGGTCAGAGCACTTCGATGACACTTCAGGTCAACCCCGCCGCATCGGCTCAACTTACGATTGATAGTTTGCCAGCTGTCGTTGGTGTCGAGGTGTGTACAGGCCCCATTCGTGTGCGGCGTCGAGATACGTGGAATAACCTTGTCACTGCTGAGCCTGCCCTCAATGTCTCGTTAGAGCCGACCAATTTTCAGCTCTATTCGAATGTGGGATGCAGTACTTCTCTCGGTACTGTCACTATTCCGATGGGCGATTTTCAGTCGAATGACTTTTATGCGAAATCTTCGGATATTGGGCTGGCGAATGTGAAGGCAACTGCGGGCTCTCTGGTGGGTAATGCACCGAGCACCATTGTTGCCGGGCCGGCCAGTCAGTTGGCTTTTCTTAATGTTTCGGGTTCGTTCGTAACGGATGAGTGTTCATCATCTCAGCTCGAAATCGAAGCGCGCGACAGCAGTGGCCATCAGGTAACTCCCGCGATGAATCAACTTATCGTGGTCACGCTGACCGCCAGCAGTTCTCTATTCTACAACTCAAATTCGTGCATGGGCCTGTCCACCACGACCATCAATTTGACCAAAGACTCCCCCTCGAAGAAGTTTACTTTTAAGTCCACTGTCAGCGGCCCAGAGACGATTACTGTTTCAAGTCCTGGGTTGACGGCGGCGAGCCAAATTTGGACCAGCCCTTCAGGCCTCGTGTCGAGGTTGAGTTGGAAGAGCGTGCCCCCTTCGAGCCCTTCACGCTTTATCTGTACATCGGCAGGGGCGGTACAAGCGCATGACAACCAAAACAATGTCATCGCTGTGAGCTCACGCTTAATCGTCAATCTTTCTGCATCGAAGGCTGGGGTCACTTTGTACAGTGACTCAAATTGTACTTCGGCGGTCACTTCGGCGCCCATTGAGGTCGGTCAATCAGAGACAAGTGCATTGTATTTATTTGCAACCAATGACGGCTCGACCACGCTCTCTGCGGCAGCGAATGGGGTGGGCACCGCTGCGGTGCAGAGCGTCACTCCGGTGGGAGCCAAAGGCACATTGACGGCGACTCCGGCGAGTCTCGATATCGAAGCGGGCTCTTGCGTGGCGATGACCGTTGAACGCAGCGGGCCCAATGGAGTCATTTCTCAAGGGACGACCGACATCTCTGCATCCGTACCCAATGGCTCACCCATGACTGTACATGCGTTGGCTGATTGCACCGATGTGGCGACGACGGCACTGGTGCGCACCATTGCGCATGGGCAGACCGCTACGACGGTGTACTTGCGAGGTCGTTCAGCGAATGCGCCGGTCAACCCACTTGAGGTGACGCTGACGTCGAGCGACCCCAACGGCGGCTCTTCGTCGAAGACGACTCTCTTCAAGGCATACCCGTTGGTCCGTCGAGGAAGCTGCGATTTGGGAGATCAACAAGACCGGGTCAGCTGCCCACTCACTCCTCAAGTTCCCCAAGGAGACATCAGCCGCAGTTTTCTGGTGTTCACCTCGACAGGAACCGGTGGCGTGAACCCCAATGCCACCAATCAGGCGGTTGAATGTCATCTCGACAGCACGAATGGAAATGCAAACGTGGTCTGTTCGCGTGCTGGCAAAAAAGACATTATGTCGGTGAATTATCAGGTCGTTTCGTGGGGGCGTGATTTCGCCTCGGGTTTCGGAATGACAGTGCAGCACATACAAACATCAACTGTGGTGACTTCTTCCTTGGTGTCAATTGCGCCCGTGTCGCGCTCGCAGAGCTTTGTTTTGGCATCGGTTTCCAGAGTGGGAGCCAATGATGGCATCTCTTTCCCCGTCGTTCGCCTCAAGAATAGCTCGCAATTGGAAGTCGTGGCCAACCCGTTCATCAGCGCCGAAGAATTGGTGCTGAGTATTCAAGTGGTCAGTTTTGCCGGAGCCGCGGTAGTGCATTCTGATTGGGCTAATGTTGTCACGAGTGGGAATTCGGCCACGCTGACGTCGTCTACGTTACCGAATACATTTGTATTGGGTATGGCTCAACTTCTCACCAACACCAGTGATGTCAGCCTCATGTGCAAGAGACGTTTTCGCATGAGGGTGCCCAATGACACACAGATTGCATTGAGCCGCGGGGCAGATGCGGTTGATGTGTGTGAACAAGATGACATCACCTTGCTCACCACAGCGCGAGTCTCGCTTCCCAATGCCGTTGTTTCTTCCCATAACGTTACGTTGTCAGGCACCGCTTCTACGGGCTCGGCAAGCGTAGGGCCGTTTATTGCGGACAAGACGATTGCCTTCATGGGGATGCAGGGCCAAGGCGGGCAAACAGCAGGTGAGGGCGCTTTCGCCGGTCTCAGCAGCGCCGATGATGACACCGGGTCCTTTCATGGGCTGGTCAGTTTTAATTCGAACAACGATGGCCTCATCGTGCAACGCACGCCTCCGGCTTCAGCGGCGACATCGATTTTTACCGTCTTCGTGGTGAAGTTTGACCCGTAAGCGATGCTCTTTAGGTAAACCGAAGCGATGACCACTATTTCTTCGCATCAAGGTTCGTGTCACTGCGGCGCGGTGCGTTTTTCAGCCGATATGGCGTTGGAAAACTTGGCGACCTGCAATTGCTCTATCTGTGGAAGGTCAGGTGCCATCATGGCCTTCATTCCCGCAGACAAGCTGAAGGAAGTCTCAGGCCGAGAGAAGCTGACGGACTACCAATTCGGTAAGAAGAACATTCACCATACTTTTTGCTCTGTGTGCGGAGTTCGGGCTTACGCGTTCGGCAATGGACCCGATGGGAAGCCTTCAGCCATGGTCAATGTGCGATGTCTCGATGGTGTCGACGTGCACAAGGTGTCCATCGCGCACCAATACGATGGCAAAAAGATTTAGGTGACGGTGATGGTGGGCGTGTGCGGTTCGAACTGACGTTGCTGCAGGCATTTGAGCATCCACGCGGCGACGTCAGCGCGCGAAATCGCGGCGCTCATGGGAAAGCTGTCTGTCGTTTTCGCCATGCCCGTCTTGCCTCCATTCGTGAGTCGGGTGGGGCGAGGGCAGCACCATGATAATCCACTGTTTCGGTAGACCTCTTCCATGATGGCTAAGTCGAGGTAGGCGGTGCCGACGGTGCTGGTTTTTACGAAAAACTTCATCAAGGTGCTCATCGTGGGCGCGCTCTCGGCAACTCCTGCGGCAGAGACCGCGATGACGGTGTTGACGTGGGCGGCTTTCATCGCGGCGACGATTTTCTGGGCGCTCCGTGAGCAGAAGTCAGGTGTCGAGGTGAGTTTTGACCAAGGGTTTTTGGGATTTTCGCGTTGCATGCCCAGCGAGCTCAATACGGCCTCTTGACCGGTGAGTGCACTAGCCAAAGCGCCCTCATCGAGTACCTCTCCACGAATCACTTTGAGTGATGCTGGGGCCACGAAGGCGGTGGCCGCTCGAACGAGGGCGGTCACTTCATGGCCTTCATCAAGGCTTTGCTGCACCAGGTGTTTGCCGACGCCGCCGGAGGCTCCGAGTATGAGAACTCGCATGCGCCGGAGCTAAACAGAAAGCCGCTTGAGGTTTAGAAATTACTTTCTTCCGTGTTGAGAGATGAAAGTGGTGGGCACGGCGGCTACAACAGGGGTCTATGAGCGATGTCGCGACTGGTGAAGACCTCAAAGCGGTCGATGCGTTGGCGAAGGCTCGTGCTTCTGTAGTGGAACAGATTGAGAAGCGTGTGGTGGGTCAGCGTGAGGTGGTTGAACATCTGTTGATCAGCCTTTTTTCTCGCGGACACTGCCTCTTTGTCGGGGTGCCAGGTTTAGCAAAGACGTTGTTGATCAGCACTTTGGCTGAGGTGCTCAACCTTTCTTTTAATCGCATTCAATTTACGCCCGACTTGATGCCTTCAGATATTACGGGCACTGACATTCTCGAAGAAGACAGAGCGACAGGGCGCCGTGAACTTCGCTTCATGAAGGGGCCGCTCTTCGCGAACATTGTGCTGGCTGATGAAGTGAATCGAACGCCACCCAAGACGCAGGCGGCGTTGCTGCAAGCCATGCAAGAACACCGGGTGACGGCTTCAGGGCGCACTTGGCCGCTTGAGCCTCCGTTTCTGGTGTTCGCCACGCAAAACCCCATTGAGCAAGAAGGCACTTACCCGCTGCCCGAAGCTCAACTCGACCGGTTTATGTTTCTGGTCGACGTCGGCTACCCATCTGCTGAAGAAGAGATTCAAATCGTGAAGCAGACAACCGGAGGCCATACGGCCACGCTCTCGAAGGTGCTTTCGCCGGAGCATATTTTGGCATTGCAAGACTTGGTGCGCCGGGTGCCAGTGCCGGACCATGTGGTGAAATACGCGGTCGATTTGGTTCGAGCTACGCGGCCTAAAGAGCCTGGCGCGTTTGATTTTGTGGCGAAGAATGTGGGCTGGGGCGCGGGGCCGAGAGCCAGTCAATATTTGGTCGTGGGTGCCAAGGCCCGAGCGGTATTGTCGGGGCGCTTTGCTGCAACGGTCGACGACGTTCGCGCATTGGCGAGGCCGGTGTTGAGGCATCGGGTGTTGCCTAATTTTACCGCTGAATCAGAGGGGCTGACTTCGGTGAAGTTGGTTGATTCGATTCTTGAGCGAATCAAACCTGGGTGATGGTTGTATTTGTCTGCCTCGCGATGCGTGACTACAAAATCTATCGATGAGCAGTCGAAGTTCTGTCACGTCTTCGATTGCGTAGCGCACGCCGTATCGGGCCAGTGCCGAGGCCTTCACGTCTCCTTAGGGCCTGTTGTCAAACTCGCCAACTGTGCTCATGGTGAAGTAGTTTCAACCAATTGCAGTGAGTTTTTTTGAGCTCTTCATCAATGGTATTTTCGGGGTGTGCTGCAATCGCCGATGAAGTCCAGCGACCTCGCGGACCAAGTTTGCTGAAGAGCTCAGCATTTGCTCACTCAACAATGCATGCTGCGCCTGGGTTGAAGAGAGACAAATAGTTAGTTATAACTAATCTTATGGCGGTTAAAGGAAGGCTAAGCACACCTCCGTTACCATTCTCCGTCACCGAGGCCTGTACCTTGCTCGGAGCCCGCATTGCGGTTGCCCGAAAGCGGCGTCGGTTGACACAGAAGGAAGTGGCCCGCCGTGCGGGGTTGTCGACCTTCACTCTGATTCGCGTGGAAAAGGGGGTTGCCAGTACAGAGCTTGGCTCAATCGTTCGTGTGTTGTGGGCGCTTGGTCTCGACAGCACGCTCGCGCTGGTTGCTGACTCGCTTCGCGATGAGGTGGGTCAGGGGCTGGAGCGTTCGCGGCTCCCTCAACGCATTTCTCATCGAAGGGCTCAGCTCGATGACGACTTCTGAATCGAATTCCTGCTTGGTCTTCATTCAACTGCCCTCGGGTGAAGAAGTCGTCTGTGGGCGGTTCACTCAAGAAGCCATCGCAGGAGGTGGCTGGAAAGGTCTATTCGTCTACGCGCGTTCCTATCGTGAGCGGCGTGACGCCGTTGCGCTCGACCCCTTCGAATTGCCGCTCACCGCGGCGAGTCACGAGATCGTGGATGAAGTTGGAATCTTCGGAGCCCTTCGTGACGCTTCGCCCGATGCATGGGGTCGTCGGGTTATCGAGTGGCGACTGGGCGAGATGTCTTCTGAAATTGACTACCTCGTCAATTCACCAGAAGACCGCGCTGGAGCGCTTTCATTTTCGCGGAAGAACGAGCCGCCTCAGACGGTCCAACGATTCAATCGGGTTCTCGACCTTGAGCAGTTATTGGCCATCGCCTCGGAAATTGACGTCGGTCGTTTCGAGTCTCGAGAATCGACACCTGTGCGCCAGATTTCACAACTGCTTGAGGCGGGAACTTCAATGGGAGGTGCGCGGCCGAAGAACGTAGTGCAAGACGCTGAAGGGCTCTGGCTGGCAAAATTTCCGATGCGGGGAGATCGATGGAACGTGCCAGTCGTCGAAGGAGCAATGCTCGAATTAGCCCGCATATGTGGCCTGAGGACCGCTGAATGCCGACTGGTGAATGTGGCTGGGCAGAGCGTACTGCTGGTGAAGCGTTTCGATCGCCAACTGAAGTCTGATGGCACATTTCGCCGATTCCGTATGGTGAGCGCCAAAACGGTGCTTCGGGCTCAAGAAGGTGTGACCCAACGAGAGACATGGTCGTATTTGCGTCTCGCCGACGAATTCCAGCGGTGGGTGGCAGACCCGCGCAGAGATCGACAAGAGCTCTTTCGGCGCATGGTGTTTAACTCGTTGATCAGCAACCTCGATGATCATCCGCGTAACCACGCGCTCGTCGCTCCGAGTAACGATTGGCAACTTTCACCTGCATACGATTTGACGCCTTCGCCTGTACGTTCTCTCGAACGCCGAGATCTCGCGCTTCAAGTGGGCCAACTGGGGAGATGGGCGAACCGAAGCAATTTGCTCTCTGAGCGTCTTCGTTTCGGTTTTACGCAACGGCAAGCGGAAACGTTGATCGATGAGATGCAGGTGGTCGTACACAAACGTTGGCAATCAATTGTGCGCGCGCATGGAGGAACGAAAGCCGATATCCAAGCAATCGCTTCAGCGTTTGACTACCCCGGTTTCGAATATTCTTCGGCTCATGGCTGACTGTCTGTCTTTGTGAAGCGACTGCAGTTACATTTTTCAATGTTGAAATGGTGTGACTCGCGTGAATTCGGGAACACGCCCTAGCGAAACGGGTTTTCAATGCGAACACCGTCGATGATTTCACCGTGCTGCAAATCTTCAGTGAGCAGGCAGGTCGCGCCGCCAAGGGCCGCACACCGAACGACCAGTGCGTCCCAAAGAGAAATCGAACGCAGACGATGGAGATCAATAGCCTCAAGGATCGTTCTGAAGTCGATTCGAACAACGTCAAACTGACCCAAGAGCTCGACCTTCCGCCGAGCGACGTCGGTGGGCACCTTCAGTTTTCGAGTCGAAACCACAAAAAACTCCTGAAGCACCTGGGTTGAAAGTACTCCCATACTGGTGGTCATCGCCGAGCGGATGAGTTCGCGCGCCACGTCGTTCTTCTTGCCAGCGTCCAAATCGTCTGCGTAGACCAGAACATTGGTGTCGAAAAACGTTCGTTCCTTCACAGCCGACCTTCGTAGGCATCCTCACGACGAATCCGAGCACCCTTCGAATGACCACCATTTGACTTCATCAAGTCCAAAAGCGTTTCGGCGACCTCCTCGCCTGACGATGTTCCTCCAAGGGTCTCCAGGTACCGTCGAATGAGCCCCTGAAGACTGGTTCCTTGGCTTTTTGCGACCTCTCGAGCGCGTTCAACCACCTGTTCTTCAATGGAAATTGTCAGATTCATTCACACAGGTTACGTGTACGCTGAATCAGTGTCAATCGGGCGCACCGCTCTGAGCCCACTCCCCCTTTTCAAAAGCCCAAACTTGGACTTCCAAAGACATCAGAACTCACATGCTGTCGAGCTTGGGCATGTTGCTGAATGTCTTCAGATTTTGAGGTGGGCTTGAATCAGACATAGCCCCGGGCTACGGCGGAGATTCTCATTGGTACACATCGGGTCACTCAATGCAAAACATCTGCAAACTATCCGTAGTCGTGTTGATTTTCACAATTGCGTCTACTTCATGCGGCAGGTCGAATTCGGGTACTGACCAGATTGGCGAGAGTACGAAACCGGCATCAGGCTTTGCCTTAGAAGCCGTCGACACCAGTTTGGAATCGTTTCCCGGAGGCTCGGCTACTTTTCGAGTGAAACTGATTCGAGCGGAGTCTTTTACAGATTCGATTGCGCTCTCTGGGCGAACTCTTCCCCTGGGGCTTGAGGCAACTCAAACGGTGATACCAGTCTCAGAATCAGAGGGTGTTGTTATGATAGATATCGATTCAACATTTCTCGCAGAACAGACATCACCTTTCGAAGTTGTCGCTAGCGGCGGCGGCATCGAACACACTGCTGCGGTCACGCTTACGACAAGACAAGGTTTTCAGTTCGCGACATCGCCAATCACAGTAGAGATTGAGCAAGGAAAGAATGCGGCCACGACAATCACGATTGAACGTTCAGGTGGCTTCGAACACCCAGTTTCTTTGAGCCTTAGCCCAGGCACCAGCGATTTGACTATGGAGCCAGTGGCAATCGCCGCAGGGAGCAATCAAACGACGATCATTCTTAGGTCGAATGCAGAAACATACGGACAAACGCAGGTCACGCTGGTTGGTACTTGGAAAGCTGTTGCTCGGCACGTTCTACTGGATATCGCTACAAAGCCTGCTCCCGGCTCTTTTGATCGCTTTTTTGGGGACGGTGGAGTCGCTTTCTTAAGACCAGGGGCCCCGTGCGCCCTTGATGAAATTGGTCGAGTTGTTCTGTTGAGTGGAAACTCAATCTTCCGATACACCGCCGACGGAACGCTCGACACATCGTTTGCAGAAAACGGCGAGTATCCCCACTACGGCGGGGATCGTGGTTCAGCTGGGAGCGAGATTCTGACCACGGGTCCGCTTGGAGCTATTGACCTTTCACATGCCGTTTCGAATTTCGGGAATGGTGGGCCTCTCGAATACTGGTTTCGGGTAATTCGACTCAATGCACAAGGCCTTCCTCAGGGCTTCAATGGAAGTGGAAGTCTGAGTGAACGACTGCCATCGCCTTCAGATGTGAACTTGGTCAGCCAATATAGCAGTGCATCGGGTAAACTCCTGGTGACCACTATTTCAACCAAAGGGGAAGAGAGTGCCTTCCTTTATGACCAGTTCGGCAGAGACTCTTCTTTTGGTACTGACGGTTTTCTTGATGTGACCACCGTGAAGGGTGGACAGAGGCACTTCGTTGATGAAAGTGATCAAATCGTCTCTGTAGGAATCACTGGCTCGATCATTTCAGACACAGTCAAACAAGTGACTGTCGTCGCTCAACGAATCAAAAAGAGCGGCGAAATTGATGACTCTTTTGGCGAAGCAGGGACCTTTACGCATGCTGTTTGGACTGCGGCGAAGTCAAGCGCGCTTTCAATCAATATTCTCAAATCGAAGACGGGTTTTCTTTTCGGGGGCGTCGTAGAGAAAATGTTGCCCCAGGAAAAGGAGACCTTGTTCGTGTGTTCTCTCAACGAAGCTGGAACTCTTCAGACCAGCTTTGGGAGTGAAGGGTGCTCGTTATTCCCTATGGAGTCATCTCAACGAATTTACTTCGTAGGTCTCATTGAAACGGATTCCGGTGAAATTTTTGTCGGTGGCGGAGACCACATCTTCAAATTGAATACTCTAGGGCAACGAGCCGAAAAGTTCGGGCAGTCAGGTGAGCTGGTTCTTGATGGGAGACTTGCTGCCATGCAGCTCAATGCTGCAGGCCTTTCCGTTCTTCTACGAGGGAAAGACTCAAGCTCAGATGTGATCTGGTTACGTCGAATCTTTCCGTAGGTGAAGGTTGAAAGAACGCGCAGACCAGGTTCGCTCTACCCATCCTTCACAATGAGCAACCGAAGCTCAGTCATGTCTTCGATTGCGTAGCGCACGCCTTCTCGCCCGAGCCCTGAGTCTTTCACGCCTCCGTAGGGCATGTTGTCTACTCGCCAACTCGGTACTTCGTTAATCAATACTCCGCCGACTTCAAGTGTGTCCCAAGCGTGCATGGCGCGATGTATGTCATTGGTAAAAATTCCTGCTTGGAGCCCGAAGGTAGTGGCATTCACTTCATCGAGTGCAGCTTGGTAACTTGAAACTTTGGAAAGAATAGCCACGGGACCAAAGGCCTCTTCACTCACCAGCTTCTCGGTCACCGGCACGTTTTCAAGAACGCTCGCTTCCAACATCGCGCCTTGACGTTTTCCTCCGCAGAGTAGGCGTCCTCCGGCACGGAGGGCGGACTGAATCCACCCTTCCAAACGAGTGGCCTCTTTTTCGCTAATCATGGGACCGATGAAGGTCTTTTCGTTTTTGGGGTCGCCGCTGATGAGTTTTTTGGTGGCGGCGACGAAACGTTCCTTGAGCTCATCGTAAATCGCTTCATGCGCGATGATGCGCTGCACTCCAATACAGCTTTGCCCTGACTGATAAAAAGCACCGATGACGAGCCGAGAAACGACGTGCTCAAGGCGGTCTCGTTGGTCTTCATCAATGACGCAGGCAGCGTTGCCGCCCAATTCCAACACCACCTTCTTTTTGCCGGCTTTGGCTTTGAGGTCCCACCCGACGGTTGGGCTTCCGGTGAATGAAAGCAGCTTCAGTCGTGGGTCGGTGGTGAAGAGCTCAGCTCCGTCTCGGTGTGCAGGTAGAACGCTGAAACTTCCAGGCGGAAGGTCGGTCTCGGCCAAGACTTCAGCGATCAGCAGCGCTCCAACCGGAGTACGGCTCGCTGGCTTGAGTACCCACGTACACCCGGCCGCAATCGCCGGAGCAATTTTGTGAGCCGCAAGATTTAAAGGGAAATTGAACGGGCTGATAAACGAACAAGGCCCAATAGGCACTCGTTTGCTCATGCCTCGATAGCCTTTAGCCCGGGCTGAGATTTCTAAGTTGTGAACTTCACCCGTGATGCGCGTGGCTTCTTCGGCTCCTTCTCGGAAAGTGTCGATGAGCCGGGTGACTTCACCTTGTGAGTCTTTGATGGGTTTACCTGCTTCAATGCACAGTGCCATCGCGAATTCTTCAGAACGCTCTTGAAAACGACGAACGCAATGCATCAATACATCGCGACGTTGGTAGGGAGCGAAATCTGCCATCGCTTGCCGTGCGTGGTGCGCCGCGGCGATGCCTGCCTCAATGGCCTTGGCATCGGCTACCGCCACACGCGTGGCCACGGTACCCAAATATTTATCAGTCACCTCGAGCGCTTCGTTTGCGTAGACCGGCTTGTTGGCGAGGTAATACGGGTAGCGAGGTTTCAGCGCTTGCGCCATGGCCTCAGTGCGCCGCGTCGGCCGACGCCAAAATGCGTTGAGTGCCGCGCATCACATTCGTCATCTGCGGAGTCGCTTGCTCGCGATTGCCCAGTGCGCCCACGTACAGCTTTTGGCCACTCGAGTGAAAAGAGAATGCAGCGACATCTTCAGAGCGGTCAGACTGCGGCAGCTTCGCGGCCAGTTCTTCGGCTTCAATGCGTTCCGTTTTCGATGAAGCCACCACCAACCCCAAGTCGTCGGCCACCACCATCAAATCGAGGTTGCCCTCTTTGCGACATGATTCCAGCAAGAGGTCTAAAGCGTCAGACAACACTTCAGCACGATGGGTACGGCGCTCGGTGCGGGGCATGAAGAACTCCTTGAGGCGGTGAAGGTCGCACTGTGTCCTACCTTCTGCTGCCGTCAAAAATTTTGCCTCTTTAAAGTTCCAGAGCTTGCTTCCATTCAATTTCGATTCGTTCGCTCGATGGGTGCGCAATGGCGGTGCTCACCACATGCGGCCCTAAGCGACGTGTCTCAAATTGCCAACGACGGCCATCGTCATTCAAGGCCGTCTCGACTTCGACGCGAGTATGAGATTCGTCAAAACAAAAAGCGAAACCATCGAGCGCCAAAGCCAAACCCATACCATGGGCTTTGATATCGCTTTTTTGCTCGTCCACTCGGTGCTGAGAGATTGCGAAAAGAGAGAGGGGAAAGTCTATTTGGTTCGCGACGCCACTGAAGACAATGCTGGCCTCGCCATTCAAGAGGGGGGCAAGCGGTTTGCGCCCGTGGCGTTACCGCAAGTCGACGCAGACAGCCTGGTTCCACGGTAAGGCGCCGCGCCCGTCGCGTGAAATCTGTGCGATCGCAGCCGTAATCCACTGAGAAAAAAGCCGCCTTTCATCGAGGAGTTGACACGCCGCGCAACACAGCGCCCGTTTTGGAAACTCGAGGAAGGCGGCGGGCAGGCGTAGGGCATGAAGAAAATTCATGGCTTTTGCCACCTCTACATCGGCCAAGACCGCTGTTACAACGTCACACGACGCTGTCTTGATGGCGCTGAACGAAGGCGTTATAACTAGGTAAGTACATAGCCTGGAGCGCCACATGATCAAGAACCTGACCCCCATCGGAAACAGCGAAGGAATCATCCTCGACAAGACTCTCTTGGGCCTGCTCGGCCTCGAGCGCGGCGGGGCAGTCGAGATTCAGGTCGAAGGAGAGACGATGACCGTGCGGCGCGCTTCCAAGCAAGCCGTCGAAGGGCGTGCTGCCCGCTTTAGCGACGCCCGCAAACACGTCCTGGCCAAGCACGGCGGCACGCTCAAGAAGTTGGCGAAGTAGATGACCGACATCGTCTTCCTCATGCTTGAAGATGTTCTCGCTCTCCACGACGACGCCATCGCTTTCGCGGGTGGCTCGTCTGGCGTGCGGTCCATCGACTTGCTTCAGGGGGCGATTGGGCAGCCGGAAGCTGGCTTTGGTGGCGAGTGGGCGAACTCGTTCCCGTTCGGAATGGCGGCGGCCTATGCGTATCACCTGAGCCGGAATCACGCCTTCGTCGAC
>JAYUVR010000345.1:0-9716 GCA_043753955.1 Archangium sp.
GGGAATCCCAATGCATCCAAGACTTGAGCCCCCGTGCTTGCTAAACCGTTTTCGCCATACCCAGAATAACCCAACCCAGTTGGAGTATTCGACAAATTCCACTGACGCTGGGATTCCGCTAACCCAGGAATCGCAACCTCTCCCGAAACGCCAATTGGCGAGCGAACGGTTGGCAACCCGGACATATCGGCAAGGAGCTTTTCCAGACCGCCACGATCCGTGGTCAACATGTAATTCATCCCTTCAAGCGCGCTCTTCGCCATCGAAAGGACGGGGTCCGGCAAGCCCAACTTCTCGACGTCTTTCGACATCAACGCGGAAAGTTGTTTGAACTCGTCGCCACCTCGAGCAATGGCTTCAAGAAGCTTTTTGGCTGCTGGAGCGAGCTCTTTGACCAGAGTCGCGTTGTCCCGCAGGTAAGGCATGAAGGAGCGGATGCTGCTATCAAGGGGTGAAACCATATGAATCCTCAGCTTTCAAAAAATGTGTGTTGAAGTACTTACTGTGAAGATTATCGGTGCTCGTCGCCTTTCAGTTTCTTCCCAGGCCAATCTTTTTTGTTGAGCCCGCGTAACAACGCATAACCTTTGACATTTTCAGGCGAACCTTCCACCGAAAAATGCTGGGCGCGCTGAAGATCCTCGAGCGCCTGGGCCGTCTGACCCTGCAGCAACTTCACCTCTGCCCGCCCCAAATATGCGGTCGCATCAGTCGGCGCAATTTGCAAAGCCACGTCATATGCCGCCACCGCGCCAGTCGGGTTTCCAGACGCCATCTCGACGACCGCCAACGCCTTCGCGTAATAAGCGTCTGACGGGTTGATGGCGTACAGCCCCAGAAACACGGTGCGCGCTTCGCTGAGCCGGCCTTGATAGTAAAAGTAGTAGCCCGTGCGCGCGATTGAATAGAGCTCTTCATCGCTGTACCCGCGCACATCTTTCAGCGTCGCCCTGCCCTCCGCCCAAGCCTGCATTCGTTTGGCAAGACCAAGGTCTTCACTCATAGCTCAAAAACCGTCATCGACCGTCTCTTCACGGCGCCGTTGTTCAATCTCAGCCATATCGTCACTGACCTTCGCCACCAGCTCGAGCATCGATGATTCATGTGAGAGCAGTACCTTCAGTCGTTCTATCCGCTCAGGTGCAACCGAAAGATTACCCAATCGCAGCAACATCGCTTCGTGCTCTTCTTCTGTAAATCGCGCAGCCACTTCACTCATCGGGCCCCTGTCTAAGAAGCCATCGAGATCAGCTTGGTGACCGTCAGGAACCGGAGGAAAAGGCAGCCGAAGTTCTTCTGCTGAATGTGCAGGACCAATAAAATCGAGCAGCGCCGTTGAAGGCAATGAGGGGTTCCTCGGGTCGCCCTTCTTCTTAACGTTCTTTCGCTCAAGTTGAGAACGATCGACGAGCCTGTCTCGCACCTCGCGCGGGCCGCCCCAAGGCCACTGCGGAGCTTTAGGCGGTTGTCCAATCTTCGGCATCTACTTCTCCTCTCACTTCTTCTTGGCCGCTTGCTCTTGCTGCTGCAGGGCAAACACAAAGTTGAGCACTTCAGCCACCGCGTCATACAACTCTTCAGGCACTTCTTGACCCACATCTACCCGGTAAAGCGCGCCGGCAAGGGTCGTATTTTTCATCAAAGGCACATTGTACTGTTTGGCAATTTCCCGAATCTTCTCGGCCTTCAGCCGCATGCCCTTCGCCACCACTCGAGGTGCGTTGTCTTTCTCGGTGTCGTATTTCAGCGCGATGGCGATTTCAGGATCTTCAGGCACAGGGTGAAACACTCTACTCCCAAGTGCCCCCATTCAGGTCAAGCGGCTGTCTGGGAAGAGCGCAATTGATAGACAAAATTGAGCACCTCAGCGACCGCGTCATAGAGGTCTTCGGGGACCTCCTCAAAGAGTTCAACGCGAAGAAGTGCATGAGCCAAGGGCACATTCCGCAAAATGGGAACGTCATATTGTTTGGCCAATTCGCGAATACTGGCCGCCCTCAATTCAATACCCTTTGCCACCAATCGCGGAGCCCCGTCACTGGCCTTGTCGTACTTGAGCGCAATGGCCACATGTTCTGGGTTGGTCACCACCACATCGGCACTCTTCACCGATTCCATCTGCGCGCTTTCCAACAACTCGTGAGCCATTTCCCTTCTTTTGGCTTTGTGATGCGGGTCACCTTCAGACTCTTTGTATTCCTTCTTGACGTCGTCCTTCGACATCATCTGATCTTTCATGTAGCTCTTGTGTTGCCACCACACGTCGAAGATGGCGAAGGCGGTAAAGAGCAACACCACCTTCGTGCACACGCGGTAGACCAATTCGCCCATCACCATCATGGTAATGGGCGCATCGCCGTGAATGGTGGCAACCACCAATTTCATGCCGTCGCGCACCACTCCGAAAACCACCCAGCCTGTCACGCTCAACTTCAGCATCGACTTGAGCAGCTCTACCAATTGTTTCTTGCCGACCAGATTCTTGAGCCCGCTGATGGGGTTCAATTTGTCCAGCTTTGGCATCAAGGCCTCAGGGCTTAACAATGGCCCCACTTGAAGAAATTCCATCAGACCTCCAGCGATGGCCGCTGAAAATGCGATGGGCACGCACAACAACAACATTGCCTGCAGTGAGAGCACTATCAATTGAGACGTCGCGAGTTCCAAATCATCTGGGTGGGCGATGTGGTCGATGGCGAAATGAAAGAGCTGCTTAATCTTCGTCTCGAAGTCGGGCCAAAGCGCACGCACAGTGCTCATGGCCACAGCGAAAGCGACGACGCCTGAGAGATCTTTACTCTTCCAAACGTTGCCCTGCTTCCGAGCGTCATCGATTTTCTTCTGCGACGCTTCTTCGGTTTTTTCGCCGCCTTCAGACATGTTGCCACCTCCTCTCTTTTAAGTAAGCAGCTCGAATGCCCGCTTGAGCCATCGAAACATCACGCCGTATTCGCCGGTGATGCGGTCGATAATCAGATGAATGGCGCTGACCATAATCAGCACCGTCACCGCGGGCTTAATCTGCATCGCCACGAAGAAAACCTGAACCTGCGGAGCGACTCGGTTGATCATTCCCAAGGCGAGGTCGACCAAAAAGGTGGCCAGCAACACCGGTGACGCCAACGCCAGAGCGATGCGAACCATGTCGCCGAAGATGCGAATCATGGTCTCAAAAAAGCTCCATTGGCCGTGGCTGAAATGCGGGTATTGGTCGAGGGGTATCTGAAACAGACTCTCGCCAAAAGTTTGAATGACGATGTGATGACCACCGAGCGTGAGAAACAGCACGGTTGTCATCTGCAGCTGCAGGTTCGAAAACAGCGACGCGTTCTGCCCCATTTGCGGCACCATCAACTGCGCTTGATTCGTACCCGACATGGTGTCGATGAGGGAACCCGCAGCATGGGCAGAATCGAAAACCAACCCCACGATGAAGGACAGAGTGAGGCCTAAAAAAAGTTCCTTCAGCATCAAGGCGACGAAGAAGACGGCCGACACGGGAATGTTGCGCATCTGGCCCACAATCACCGGGTAGAGCACGAGGCCAATCATCACTCCCAGCCCCAGCTTCACTTCGGGGGGCACGGTTTCGCCGCCCAGAAATGGAGTCAACAAAATCACCGGCAACACCCGAGCCATCAACAGCGCGAACGCGAGTAATACCTGCGTAAAATCGGTCTGAATACCGAGTTCATTCCGCAGCGTCGCGAAGAGCTCTTGAGCTTCGGCGGCCCCCATAGGTCAATGCCCTATCAACGTGGGGAAACGATCAAAAATGTTGAAAGTAAATCGGAGCAAGGTGGTGCCCATCCACGGGCCAGCCAAACCCAACACACCGAAGATGACGACCAGCTTGGGTGCAAACGACAGGGTTTGCTCTTGTATTTGAGTGGCCGCTTGAAAGACCGAAACCATGAAGCCAATCATCAATGCCAAAATGATGGGCGGGCCCGATACCACCAACACCAAAATGAGCGCCTGCTGAATCACATACGTGAGCTGGTGCATAAACAAATTCCTTTTTTACAGGTAGCCCACAACCAGGCCCTTGGCGATCAAGTACCAACCGTCGACCATCACAAACAGAAGCAGCTTAAACGGCATCGAGATGGTGGTGGGTGAAAGCATTTGCATACCCAAAGCGAGCAAGATGTTCGCCACCACCATGTCGATGACTAAAAAAGGCACGAAGAGCAAAAAGCCTATCTGAAATGCTTCTTTTAATTCCGACACGACAAAGGCAGGCACCAGCACCAGAAAATCGCGTTCTGCGATGTTCACTCGATCTTCTGCTTTGCGAAGCTTCAAGGCCAACGAGAAGAACAAGGTGCGGTCTTTCAGCGTCACCTTCTTCAACAAAAAGTCGCGCAATGGCTCTTTGGCTCGACTCGCGGCTTCTACCAACGTGTCGACCGTTTTGGCGTCTAGAAAATTGGCGGCTTGGGTCACTTCGCCCGCGTCGGCAGCCCTGAACATGGCCTGGCCCACCGGCGACATGATGTACACCGTCAGAATGATGGCCAGCCCCGTAATCACCTGCGTGGGAGGTATCTGCTGAGTGCCCAACGCCGAGCGGACAATCGACAACACCACTGAAATTTTGACGAAACTGGTCATCATGAGCAGCACAAAGGGTGCAAGCCCCAGCGCCGCCAAAACAATCATCAGCACCAGAGGTCGATTGGCGAAAGAATCGCCACCGTCGAGGCGGGCTCCGCCCATCACTTCTTCAACCACGTGCTTGCCTTTCTTCCCTTCGGCAAAAGCAATGGCGGGCGATAAAAATAACGCCACCGAGAACAGCCACAGCTGCGCGCGCATGAACGTCGTAGGGCGGGGCATCGTCACTTTGAAAGTTCCTTCCGACATCAGGCTTCCGGCGGGGGCATCTTGTCAGTGCGCCCCAAGAGTTTCTTTAGAAACGGGCTCATTTGTACTGAAGAGCTCGAGCGAGGTGGCTTCATTTTTTCGACCTCAGCGCGATCGAGCTTGGCCAAAACAGACAACGCGCCCTCGCCTCCGCCTATCAGCAGCACTTCACCGGCAGCTTCCACCACGAAGAGTGCGCGCTTTTGATCCAACGTCACTCTCTCGAGAACGGTGACGACCGACGTCCCCACTACCGAGCGAATACCCATCAAGCGGCGAAGACCGACATTCAAGGTAAGCCAGGCCAAACCAACCACCATGGCCAGAACAACCATCGTCCGCGCCAAGGTCCACCCTAAATTGAGTTCATCTGCCGCTGCATCTGGCGGCATCGATGGCGCAAGCTCGGGCTCGGGGAGCGCTTTGACTGCAGCGTCGTGAGAAGGAGTGGCCGCGGCAGGCTCCTGAGCCCAAGCGGTTGAGACGAGAACAAGAATGAAAATCAGACAAGCCGACCGGAGCACAGGCGCACGGTACCTTAAATGCGTACCGCGAGGTCACCCAACCAACGAGAGTATTCGCACGCCTAAGTTGCCATCGACTTCGACCAGTTCACCTCGGGCGACCAGCTTGCCGTTGACAGACAAGTCGAGCGGCTCTCCTGCCACGCGGTTCAAATCGAAGACCGAACCGACATTGAGCGCCAAAACCTCTTCAGCGGTCGTCGTCACTCGACCGAGTTCCACTGCAATCTGCAGCGGAATGTCGTTCATCAAATCGGCACCTGTATCTTGCACGTCGTTTCTCCCCGAAGCTGAGTCTGCGGTAGCCGGTTCGTCACCTGCGCCACCCGGAGGCGCTGATGCGCCCATACTAAACTGGGTCACTTTCGCCTGAAATCGACCACCATGGGCGACGATTTCTGCGTCAAGGTACCCACAGCGGCCGTAGCCGAGCCTGAGCCGCGCAGTGCCGCCTTGCCCTTGGTCGGGCCTGCAACTCAAGGCGTCGACCAGCACTACGTCTCGCTCTTGAAGCTGTGACAGTTCAACCGCAGAGATATCAACATGGCCAATCTCAGCCCGAAGCACCGTGCTGACATTTTTGAGCCGAATGAGATGGTTGGTCGCATGACTGACGCGACGTGCCCTTCGGACCAAAGCATCGGTCGGCGGTTTGGCCGAAGCCAACACCGATTCGGGAATCACCAGGCGAATGTAGCCTGAGTGACTGCCAAACACGGCCTTCAACTGAACGACCGCCACATCTTCAGTTTCAGGAATCAACCCGGTCACCGACTCAAAACCGCGCACCACGCCTTCGATGCGAAGCTTCGGCAACGATGGGTCAAGCGATGGAGAGAGTACCTTCAGCGTTTCGATGATGAGGTACGTCATCACCCCTTCTTCGATATCGGTCAGCGGTCGGAGCGCAATGGCCTCGCCTGCACCACCCAAAAGAAGGTCAATCGCATGGTGGGCCAACCCCAATTCGACCTCGAGCAACCCGCGAACCTTGTTGGGTTGCGGAGTCAGCACCGCCAAAAAAGTGGTATCGCCAATGTAGTGCCGAAGCTGCGTCATCGGCACCACGTGTACGTATTCGGCTTGAATCGAAATCTCTTCTTCGAGCATTTCCCCCAGTCTTTTGCGAACTGAAGTCGACACTTCGCCAGTGGAATGCACGTTGGGAAACATCCACTCGAGGTTCTTCACCAGTGAGGCATGGCGGCGGCTCACCTTTTCCAAATTGCTGAACACAAAAGGCCGCCAGGCTCGCCCCGACTTGGCAAAAGCAGGAGCCTTCATCAGCAACGTATTGTCGGGCGCAGACCCGCGAGGACGAGAGCTCACTTAACGCGCCTCAAACTTGAGCTCTTCGAGCGTGAGACCTCGAAGGCCCAGGGCATTTTTGAGGACTTCTGATTGGTCGTCGATCATCTTGAGCACGTCCTTGTCAGTCCCCTGGAAGACAGCCGAGATCTTCCCATTGTGCGCAGAAACTTTTACCGACAAGCCAGAAAGCACATCGCTCCTGAGATCAACCTGAAATTCCACCTTACCTGCAGCGTTGGTCCCAATCCTCACCTTGTCTACGATTTTCTGAGCCAGCTCGTTGGCGACCTTCCGCAAGCGCTCTGACCCCGAAGTGTCTTTTGTCTTCGCCACCGGCACCGGAGCCATCAACGCTGGGTTGAATCGAAAACTGGGGTTCGACGCCCCCCCCCCATCTTTGCCCTCTTTGCTGCCGCCTTGCTGCTGCCCGCCACCCTTGTCAGCGTCAGCCTTAAGGTCGCCGCTTTCTCCACCCTGTGAAACGCCTTGCCCTGCTTCGCGCGTGTCGGCTTCCCCCGAAGCGCGTCGTTCTGCCAGTCGCTCTCGGCTTGACTGAGCGTCACTGCTTCTCCCCGCAGAATGATCGGCAGAAACCGTTTGATCCACCCGCTTGTTTTCTGAAACGCCTGAATTCTCTTGGCCTTCTTGAGACTTGAGCTGCGTCGACCTCTGGCCTTCAGTGCGAACTGCAACCACGGCCTTCTTTTCTTGACCGCGAGTCGCCAACGCATGTTCCTGAACGGAAGACGCCACTCCGTGCTCGAGCTGCTTTGCCTCTTTGCCCTGGTCAACTTCCGCGGCGTCTAAGAGTTGCGCGATGGCGCTGCGAGCCAGTTTGTTTTCTTGAGCGCCTTGAGCCGTTTTCTTTTCGCCCTGAACCAGCTTCGAAAACGTGTTGCTCTCAACCACTTTTTTGCTGCGCGACGCCTCTTCGACACGCTTTGCCTCGGCAAGCCGCGCTGCGACTCGAGCAGCGTCTCGCTCATCATCTACGCGGCTCACGATTTCCCCTCGCGAGAGCGACGCAGATGCAGCACCGCTCCGATTTCTTCTTGATTCATCTCTTCTTTCTTCTGTCGATCGGCGCGAACTTGTTGCACCCACGCCTCTTTATTCTTTTCAATCGCCTTTTTCTCTTTTGCGGCTTCTGCCATTTCTTCTCGACGCTGTTCAACCAACTTTTCTGCCTGAAGCAGCACATCTTTTTGGCGGTCGATTTCCAGTGACAGCTGTGCTTCTTCGTCTTTCAGGCGTTGCTCAAAGCGAGACATCTGCTGAAAGGCACCGATTCCTCCTCCATTTTGGGCTTTGTCATCAAAGAAGGCCTGCACCTTGGCCTTGCGTTCGACTTTTTTTCGTTCCAACGCAGACGTCATCGTCTTGAGCAATTGCTTCTCTTTTTCGGCTTCCTTCACCGCGGCAGAGAAGGCCTCTTTGGCAGCGTCTTCAGCCTTGGTGCGGATATCAAGCAAGACTTGAAGTCGATACGGAGGCATGGCTTCTTACTCAGCGGCGTCGGCGAACATGTCGACCAAGCGCTGCACCGTCTCTTCGAAAGGCGAATTTTCGAAGGTGTCTTGTTTGAGAAAGCTGATGATGGAGTCGTACTTGTCGATGGCGTAGTCGGTTCGCGGGTCAGTGCCGTATTGATAGGCACCCAAAAGAATGAGATCGCGTTGCTTCTCGTACGTCGCGAGCGTCTCTCGCAACTTCCCGGCTGCTTTTTTGTGCTCCTTCGAAACGATTTGACTCATCACGCGAGAGAGCGAGGCCAGCACGTCCATCGCGGGCCACTGGTTCCGCTCGCCTAAGGCTCGATTCAAGATGAAGTGACCATCGAGAATACCGCGCACCTCGTCGGCAATGGGCTCTTCCATGTCGCCGCCTGCGACCAAGCAGGTGTAGATGGCGGTGCACTTGCCTTTTGCGGAATTTCCGGTGCGCTCGAGCATGCGGGGGAGCATCGAAAACACAGAAGGCGGGTATCCTTGCCGAGCCGGAGGTTCGCCGATGGCGAGACCTATTTCTCGTTGAGCTCGGGCGAGACGCGTCACGGTGTCGAGCATGAACAACACATTTCCGCCGCGCTCTCGAAAGTATTCGGCGATGGCAGTCGCCACATACCCTGCGCGCAGGCGAACCAACGAAGGTTGATCAGAAGTGGCGCACACCACCACTGAACGCTTCATGCCTTCGTGACCCAGGGCGTCTTCGATAAATTCCAAAACCTCACGACCACGCTCGCCCACCAGGGCGATGACAGACAGCTCTGCAGAAGTCTGGCGAGCGATCTGCCCCATCAAGGTCGATTTGCCGACGCCTGAACCTGCGAACAAACCGATGCGTTGCCCTTCGCCAACTGTGAGCAGGCCGTCGATACAGCGCACTCCCAATGAAAGGGGCCTGGTAATGCGTTGACGCTTGAAGGGGTCAGGGCAATCTCGGTCGACGGCCCAAGACACCATGTTGCCCGTAGGCAAGGGCTTGCCATCGATGGGTTCTCCGAGGCCATTGAGAACTCGACCCAGCAAATCATCACCAGCCCAGATGGTCAGCGGGCGCCCCGTAGGCACCACTTCAGAATCAGGCCCAATGCCTGACAGCTCGCCCAGCGGCATCAACATCACCGTATCGCCCTGGAAACCGACGACTTCAGAACGAACTTCTTCGCGGCCCCGACGAATCAGACACACTTCGCCGATGCGCACGTTGGGCACCGCCGCTTTGATGACCAAACCCGTCAATTCGACCACCCGACCCCGCACCCGCACCGTCTGCGTCGTCTTCACCAGGTCTGCGTAGTGAGTCAGGTCGAGGGCCATAAACGCCTACTTCATCTCTTTTTTGGCGTCAGCAGGCATCAGCACATTGCGCAACATCTCAAACTGGGTGCGAATCTGACCGTCGATGGTGCCGAATTCGGTCTGAATGACGCAGCCTCCGCGTTCCACTTCAGCGTCGTCACGAATGGAAACATCGATGGCTCGGCCGATGAGTTCCATCAACCGAGGG
>JAYUVR010000346.1:0-3979 GCA_043753955.1 Archangium sp.
CGAAGTTGACCTCCGTACGTTTCTACCGAGGGAAACTGCATGATGGTTTCATGCATTCGGTATTGCTCCTTGAGCATGCGTTTGACTTCATCGCCGTAAGCCGCAAGCAGTCGCTCAAAAAGAGAAAGGCCTAAACCCTGCCGAGCGGCATCCATCGAGATGAGCGTGGGAGCCAATTGCTGTGGATCTCCCGCCATCACCACCAGTGGCGCTTTGAGAAAGGCCAAGAGCGCCATCGGCTCAATCGCTTGCGTGGCTTCATCAAGAAGCGCGACGTCAAATTGCTCATGCCGCAAAATCGAACCTTCCAGCATCGAGAGCGTCGAGCACACCACTTGAGCGTTTCTTAAAATGGACTGAAGCGCCTTTCGTTCCAGTGCCCGAGCGTCGTCCATCATTGCGTACGCCTGAGCGCTCGCTCCTCGGGCATTGCTAAAGCGCTCTCGACTTCTACCGCGGTTTCGTTGTTTGCGTGCGTAACCCAAGAGGTCAAACGCCTCTTCAAACAACTCGCGCGCCAATTTGCGATCTGGGTGCGCTTCCACAAGCAAATCAAGCGTGTGCTGTTGCAGATGAGGCAGAACCCGTGCCGGGTGACCAACACGCACAGCCTTGAGGCCCGAGTCGAGACACAACTCAAGCAGATGGTCGACCGCGGCATTGCTGGCGGCAGTGCAGATGATGCGCTTGCCTTGAGTTCCCCACTGCGAAGCCAGTTCAGAAAGAACGGTCGATTTTCCCGTACCCGGAGGGCCATGCACGAGCGCCACATCACGAGCAGACAGGGCCAACGAAACCGCCTCACGCTGCTCAGGGTTAAGGGGGCGATGAGGCTCAAACGAAGGAGGCCTATCGAAGCGAGGGGAACTGTTGCCCAAAAGAATTTCGCGTCGATCTCGCTTCTGGCCTGAGTCCATCGCTTGCCATTTAGCGAGTGCCGATTTCGCGCGATCAAAACTCACATCATTGGCCGTGACATCAAGCCGCAATCGGCCTTCCCCCATCCAACTCGGAGGAGGTTTCTCAAACGCGATCACCACCGCGCTGCGGCTGGCCGAAACCACCGTGCCTTGAGGTGGGCTTTCTACTTCTGCTTTGCGAGGCGAGACGGCCACCAAGTCACCGGGCCCCAGTTTGGTGCTGAGCCGACGACGAGACTCGTGCATAAAAGTGATGAGATACCGGCCACCCAAGCCGATTGATTCTTCGGTGGTCTCAACGTCGAGCACCACCAGGCCTCGCGCTTCAAGTTCGGCCAACGGCAACGTCTGCTTTTCCAGCGCCAGCCGGGATCGTTCAGCTTGGCGCTCCAATTCGAGCAGGCGACCTAATCGAAGAAAGTGCTCAACCACGCATGCATTCCTGTCTTTGGGTCAAAGAGAACGCGTTGAAAGTTCATGAGTTCACCCTTCACTGATGGCAATACGTTTCTTCTACCCTCATGAACCATCTCGCCCAAGAGCCATCACCCTATCTGCGTCAGCACGCTCAAAACCCAGTCGAGTGGTACCCCTGGGGAACTCAGGCCTTCGAACGCGCCCAACGCGAAGACAAACCGATACTGCTCTCCATCGGCTACTCAGCGTGTCACTGGTGCCATGTGATGGCGCATGAGTCATTCGAAGATGAAGCCATCGCCAAGTTGATGAATGAGCATTTCATCAACATCAAAGTCGACCGCGAAGAACGCCCTGACGTCGACCAACTCTATCAAGGCGTGATTCAACTCATGGGCCGAGGCGGTGGCTGGCCACTAACCGTCTTTATGACGCCGACGCGCAAACCCTTTTACGGAGGCACCTACTTTCCCAAAGTGCCACGACACGGCTTGCCCGGTTTTGGAACGTTGTGTGAAAGCATCGGCGAGGCGTGGAAGAAGCAGCGCTCAGAATTTGATCAACAAGCTGAAACCTTCACGCAAGGGCTGACCGAGTACGCATCGATGGGGCTCGATGGAGCTGCGGGCGTTTGGTCAACGGCAGACATCCAATCCATCGGCACCAGAACGAGCAATCGCATCGACCCCACTTGGGGTGGCTTTGGCACCCAGGGACCCAAATTTCCCAGCCCCATGAATCTGGCTTTTCTCCTCCGCGCCTGGAGGCGAACGGGCGACGAGAAGTGCAAAGCCGGAACGATGCTCACGCTTGAGAAAATGGCCCTCGGTGGCATTCACGATCACCTGGGAGGTGGCTTTCACCGCTACTCCGTCGACGAGCGCTGGCTGGTGCCTCACTTCGAAAAAATGCTGTACGACACGGCTCAACTCATTCACCTTTACTCGCAAGCCCATCAAATCGAGCCCCGCCCACTGTGGCGCGAAGTGGTCGAGCAAGCCATCGGCTGGGTCAAGCGCGAAATGACCTCACCAGAGGGTGCCTTTTTTGCCGCTCAAGATGCCGATTCTGAAGGTGAAGAGGGCATCTTCTTTGTGTGGCGACCCGACGAAATCGACGCCGTGCTTTCACCCGAAGACGCTCAGTGGGCCAAGCAGTATTTCAACATCACCCAAGAAGGTAATTTCGAAGGCAAAGCGACGGTACTCGAGGTCAAAGGCCAAACCGACGCACAAAAACTGAAACGAGTTCGCCAGGCGCTTTTTGAAGCGCGCAGCAAACGAATTGCACCTGGTCTCGATGACAAGATTCTGTGCGGTTGGAATGGCCTGATGATTCGCGGCTTGGCCTTCGCCGCCCGAGTCTTCGAGCGACCTGATTGGGCTCAACTCGCCAAGCGCTCAGCCGATTTCATCTTGGCAAGCATGCGACGCGAAGACGGAAGCCTGTTTCGTTCAGTGCAGCAAAATGAAGCGCGCATCGAGGGCATGCTCGAAGATTACGGCGACTTCACCGTGGGTTTAGTGGAACTGGCGCAGAGCACCTTTGAACCAAAATACCTCGAAGCCGCTGAACAATTGGTCGACCTCGCGTATCAGCGATTCTGGGACGAGGGTCGTCAAGCCTGGCTGGCGGCGCCCAAAGGCACCACCGATTTGATAGTCCCCACCTATTCCTTGCACGACAACGCCTTCCCCGCAGGAGCATCGACTCTGACTGACGCACAGCTCGCGCTGGCAGCACTGACTTCGAACACCCGTCATCTCGAACGCGCCACTCAATATCTCAATCGAATGAAGCACGAAGTGACCGAAAACCCGCTCGCCTTTGGCCACTTGCTTCTCGCCGTTGACACCCTCGTTGATGGAGCTGCTGAACTGGCGCTGGTCGGCGCTCAAGACTTCGTCGACTCGATGATGAAGACAGTCAATGCCACGTATCTGCCCACCGTGGCTGTGCTTCGGCAGCTCGAAAACGCGCCCGTACCTCAAGTCAGCCGCAAGGTCCTCGAGGGGCGAACTGCAGGAGGCGCGTACTTGTGTCAGCACTTCACTTGTCAAACGCCGGTGACTTCGAAGGAAGAACTGTTGCGACTGGTGGCTCAGCTAACGCGCGCAAACACAAAGCACTGAGGCGTTTTGTCTCACCGAGCCTCAATGACGCAGAGACGAAATGCAGTCAGCATTCGGGTCCTCTCTGGCGTAAATCTCGCAAGGCCGTCGTTCCCCTCAAACGCTGTCCCCTAAGGACGTCGCACCATGAAAGTATTGCCCGGTTCACCCCACCCGCTGGGTGCCACGTGGGACGGTGAAGGAACAAACTTCGCCCTCTATTCAAAACATGCCACCGCCGTCGAACTGTGTTTCTTCGACGCAGACGGCAAAGAAACGAAGGTTGCCGTCACGAATAATTCTGCCTTTGTGTGGCATGTCTATTTGCCCGACGTGAAACCCGGCCAGCGATACGGGTACCGGGTTCACGGTGCTTATGAGCCTCATCACGGGCTTCGATTTAACTCACAAGTGGTGCTCCTCGACCCGTATGCAAAGGCTGTCGACGGCGTGGAACGGTGGGACGAAGGCTGTTTCGCCTACGAGTTGGGTAACGAGGCTCAAGACTTCGTCGACTCGATGATGAAGACA
>JAYUVR010000347.1:0-7129 GCA_043753955.1 Archangium sp.
CAACTTCCTTCGGTTACCGCGTCGCGACGGTCGAGTCACGTGGCTTCCCAAGCGAAACCAAGGGTGACAAAAAAACCACGAGGAGGGAGCGGATACCCGTCCATGTCCCACGTGTTGACGTTGAGCACATTTTTGAGCTCAGCGCTGAGCGTCACGAGGGGCGCTTTCCACAACCGCCCCGTGAGGCCCACGTTCACCAGGGCGCGCGGGTCGATCCACAACTTCTCAGTGCGATTGGTGTATTGCATTGATTGATACAGAATTTCCGCCCAACCACGAAGCCATTCGACCCCCCCGCTCAAGCGAGCGTGAATACGGTGCGCGGGCCGAAAAGGGAGCGTTTTGAGGTAGTAACGCGGGTCATCTTTCAGATTTTGCGAATGGAGAAAAGTGTAGCTGGCCGATGCTTCGAGCCACTGCCAAGGCGTGAAGGCCGCGTCGACTTCGAAACCCGCCACGCGGGCCGCTTGAAAATTGTAAGGGCGCGCCAGATTGGGCGGGTAGTACTCGTAACTGATGAGGTCTTGATAGAGCGACAAAAAGCCCGTGGCCGTCAGCGACGCGTAGTGATGTTTCCACGCTGCCCCGACATCGCCGGTGAGTGCGCGTTCTGGTCGTAAATCAGCGTTGGGCAAAAGTGTGCCTTGGGCCACATACAATTCGGTGAACGCCGGCGGGCGACTGGCTTGACCAGCATTGGCTCGTACCGAAAACCCATTCGGCAATTCGGCCACGAGGCCGAGTTTCGGCGAGAACACCACGAAGTGCCCTGCGACATCGACACGGGCGCTGGCGTTGATGGAAATCGCTCCGTCGAACAGAAGAACTTCGTCACCCAGCATCGCGGCGAGTCGACCCCACGAAGGGCTCACATTTTCCGGAACCGTCAACCAATCGCCGCCACCTGAAAGCAGTGCCGTCAACCCGTGGCGCGTGAAGACCAATCTTGAATAGACCGCTTCCGCTCCGAGAGAACTTTCAAGTTGCCGATAGCTTCCGGCTCCGATGAAAGTGCCTTTGAGGGTGGTGTGGTCGACTCGCGCCCAACCGAGTGTCGAAAGCGTTCCGCCTGAATCGAAATTGGTGTGTGTACGCAACGACAGCGTCCCTCGAGCCGTTGATTGTGAGGCATCGTCAGAGGGGTTTTGCACGGGCCCCGCAAGCCCTCGCGATTCGACGCTCCCTTCACTCAGCGCATCGAACTGAGTCGCCCCCATGCGTTTTCGAAAACGCAGCAATGCACCGCCCTGCAGCGCGCCGTTGTTGGTTCGATTCAGGGTGGTGAGAGGGTTGTCTGGCAGCGAAGGTTTGTCGTCGTACTCAAAGCTATAATTACCCTCACTGCGCAGGCCGTGTGCGAGCGCCAACGCGTCGCCTCCGAAAAGCGAGGTGGTGGCGCCAGCCGAAAGTTGGGTGGTGACGAAGCTGCCTTGCGTGAGGTCTGCAAAGACACGTGTCTTTCCATCAGGAGAAAGACTGACGAGATTGACGACGCCTCCCATCGCGCCTGGGCCGTAGCGCGCAGAACCGCCGCCTCGGAGTACTTCAATGCGTTCCAAGGCCGCAGTGGGTATGCGCGAGAGGTCCATGGCGTTGCCGGGGCCCGTCAAAGGTACTCCGTCGAGCAACACCAACACCGCATTGGGCGCGGCGCCTCGCAAAGACAACATCTTGCGCTGACCGGCTCCCCCAGAGTCTTGCACCATCGCGCCAGGGACGGTGGTGAGCAACTCAGCGGCATCTTTGGCTTCCGCCCGGGCGTGAGTGGCGTCGCGCACAGTGAGCGATGCAGACGGGTCTCTCACCGTGGGAGAAGTGGGGAATGGCTCGGGTGCGTCAGATATCGAAACCTCGACGACCGGGAGCTCTACCACTGTGGGCGCACTCACGTTCACGCCGCCGTCAGCGTGCTGCATGACCAAAAAAGAGACGACAAACGATGCGAACACGGCCCGCCCTCGTCTCTCTTTTCGCGAAGAGAGAGGACTGTTGAGGAAACATGTTCCTCACCGGCAGGCAGGTCTCTGGCTCCTGGCTCTTTTCGTGCTGATGCACGAGAAGTAACCAGTCACAGTGGCGCGACCGCGCCGGAATTTCACCGGCTTCCCTTATGATGTAATGGCCCCCAACGGGCCACCTGTCGGCCCTCGCCTTCTATGTCAAATCGTGTTTTTTGGCGACGCGGGTAAAATTGGCAGCCTTTGGTGCGCTTCAAGGCACGCGCAACCCTTGGCTTTGAGCGAGTTCCTTCAGTGCAGCAGATGTGGCGTCGAGCCAAGCTGGCTGGGTGCTCGATGGGGCGAAGCGCCCCACCTGGTATTGAAGGGTCGCTATTGCTGGAGCGATGTCTTTCGGAGCGAGCATGACCCCCTCTGCAACATTGCGTTTTGCGAATGCACCAATTGCTTCAGGTACAAGGCGGCGAATCTCGTCTGGGTTAGTCAGGTTCTTTATCGACGTAAGAATCTCTTCGAAGGAACGGGTTGTTTTGAACTTTGCCACTACCTCTTGAGCAGCCACATTGCCTATATTTACAGCAACGGTGCCGACCTTCCCTTGGCCTAGAGAATTTTCAAAAGCACTAATCGCGTTTCCCCAACTCTTTGCAGCCGTCTCATCTAGGGAATATCGGTCCACACCGATGCGCAATTTGGTTATGGCTCGGCGCAGGTCTTCTTCATTGGGCATTGACCCTGCCAAACGTAAATGGGCATCTTTTTGTGCAAATGCCTCAATTAATTGGGGTGCGGCGTTACGAATTTCGTTTGGGTCTATCAATGTCTTAATTGCGGGAACGGTGTCATCTAGCGTTAGTGATGCTTTACCCAAGCTCGTCGTCACCGTGCTGGCCGCATAACTCTTAGCAGCAACAGTTCCAGTCTCTTGGAACTTCGCGCCCAGTTCAGACAAATCTTTCATTACTTCCTGAACCGCAGTGCCCTTTTTCGTGAACTCACCAATCAGGTCGTCATAAAAATTGTATGCCGGTCGAACCAGAGGGTCGACCCGCCCGATTTCTTTTTTGGCGACGTTCCAAACGCCTACGGTGACATCGGGCATAACATTGGCAGCAGTGCCATTCTCTATCAATTGCCCTACGACTGCTCGAGAAGCTTGCGAGGTCCCCCAGCCGCCTCGAGCGAACGCAATGCCAAGCGCCAAACTTGATTCATCGGGATTAAGAACACTCGCCGGGTTTGCGAGTTTTCCAATCAACGTTTCCATGAAGGCACGTTGTTGGGGCGGGGAGAGCAAATTTAACCTGCCAATTGCTTCACTCAGCGATGGCAGCTGGAGCGATTGTAATTGTTGCTCAGCTGCCTTTTTCGCAATCTCAGCCACAGCGTTGTTGAGTTTGACTAAGGTGTCTGAAATATCTGCTGTGGTGCCGCGCTTGTATGCAGTTACAGGAGCTTTGTAGACGCTGCTGTAACTTTCCAAAACTTCTTTCCCCATTCGTTCGGCATTCTTCACCAAGTCGTCAACTTGATTTCCCTTGAGCCCCAGTTTGCCCGCCAGATTGCCGATTTCCGCTGACCAAATTTTTGCAACGTCATCGAGGTTTTGGGCGATGTCATCTGCAGTGCCACTCGCAGCCTTCGCTATCGCGGCTTTAGAGCGAGCAGCCAACTCTTGAGCGGTAATCTTGACTGTTTGCCCTGCAGCACTCACCGCCGGTGATGATTTCCCAGCCAGCCCGAGTGCCGTGCCCTTCATTCCAGCACTCGCAAGATCATCAACGTTATTGACTGCTAATTTCTCAATTCCCCGGAGCGTGCCTTTGCCAATGCCTGTAAGGATGTCCCAGTTGGTTACGTACGCTGCGGCTTTAGAATAGAAGCGCACTTTGTCTGTGTGATAGAGCGCTACAGCGTCCTTCGTGAGATTGTCTTTCAATACATCGAAGGCTTCGCCCATCACCTTCGCAGTTGACTCGAGCGTTTGCTTCGGGTCATTCACCAATGCCTCAGTTGCACGGACAATAACCTCAGCTGCTTGTTTCAGTTTCTCTGGGTCGGTAATGGCTGAGAGTCCTTGGCCCAAAGCATTCACTCCCTTTTTCTGTGTCTCGGGGTCGACAACGGCCAAGAATGCTTGGCCAAAGGCATTTGCTGTATCAAGAGCAACTTCGCCTTGAGTGGCCGCCACCGTAATTCCGATGTTTTTGAAATCTTCTTTGGCATTACCGCTCACAAACCTGTCTCCAAAACCATCGTAGACCTTGTCTGAACTCGGCATCTTGCTGTCGAGCCAATTTTTGGCATTCTGAACGAATTCCCCGAGCTTTTCGCCATCGGCGGAAGCTCTTTTGCTGAACTTCAGACTGCCTTCTTCGGCTTGAAGGGCTCGAATCTCTGTGTGTATCGCCTCATATTTTTTGGGCTCGCTTTTTGCCGCGAGCGCCGCCTTTTTAAGTTCAGGAAGCTTCTGAGCAAGAAAGGCCAAACGAGCATCTCGAACTTCAGACTTCGTCGTAGTATCTGTTTTTTGCGTCGGGCTCGCTGAACTAGAATCTACGTTTACTTTGCTCATGTCCCAGAAGACTTGGGGCGACCTCCAACCTTGCGGTGAGCTTCAAAAAAAACTTGGAGTGGACCACTAAGTCTCCGAAACCATTTTCATTTTGGGCCCATCACCCGCTCCATCGCTGTCGACCCCGTCAATGCTCAAGCCAGCAGTCAGAAGATTTCAGCCTCGGCTCCGCTACCGTCGTTGACGCTGTGCTTCAAACGCTCCGAGCCGAGCCCCTGAATGCCATGCGCATTGAGCAGGTGGGTACGACGCGAGGGGAACTGACTTTCCTACAAGAACCTGGTCTTCCCCTATAGTGCGGAATTTCGAATTCTTGGGGGAAGCATGAATCCACGTACGTGGGCTGTGGTGTTGGCGTTGAGCGCAGTGCTGGCTGCCTGCAAAGGAACGCCGAACTCCTCTCCGCTGAGTGTGCCATTTGAAGAACAGGGGCAAGCCCTTGTCGCGAAAGGTTCAACGCTGGGGTTGGAAGTGCAGGCCAGCGGCACAGTGCGACTGCGGGTGGGGCAGAACCTTGGGTTGACTCTGAGTACAGAATCTATTTCTCGGGGGCCACACGAGTTCAAAGACGCGTCTGTTTTGCGCAAGGGCGATGGTGCGGCGCAGTTGGTGGGTGCTGTCGCCACCGAAGAATGGCGCTTGACTGCAAAAGACGCAGAGCAGCGTTGGCGTTTCGAAACTGAGCCTAAGGGCACCGGAGATCTCGTCTTCCGCGTGAGAGCCGACGGCGTCGAAACAGCGCAGCTCGCTCCAGCAGGGCTTTCTTGGCAACCTCCTTCAGCAGCGCACCGCTTCACCTACAGCCATGGGACATGGGTTGATGCCAATGGCACGCGCACACCTGTTCCAGTGACATTGGAACGCAGCATGATTGTGCTTCGAGTTCCTGCAGCACTGCTCGCGCAAACGCAGTGGCCCGCAGTCTTAGACCCGACGTTGTCTATCGACACAGAATTGGCTGCTTCGTGGTCGCGAAGCACGGAGCCCATGCGTCGTCAAAGCAACCCCACCGCCGCAGTGCTGGGCACCAAGATGCTCGTCGCTTGGCAAGACGAACGGTTTGAGCAAAATCGACCCAGCATTTTTGCGACGTGGTTCGATACCGTGAATGCCTCGTTGGTATCGCGGTTTCGACTCACCAATGGGACGGAATCAGCGACTTCAGTGGCCGTTGCGGCCGCCTCGCAGCGGTTTCTGGTGGTGTGGGCCAGTGGCAATGCCCAAGATTCCAACATCGGTGGAGCATGGGTCACCTCAGCCACCGGCGTCATTGAGTCGCGCTTTGTAGTGAGTGCCTTGGCAACCATTGAAGATTCACCAACCGTCGCCTGCGATGCCGCGGTGCCTGCTGTCTGTTTTGTGGCCTATCGAGCGAGCGCAAGTGCAGGCGGAATCAATGTGACCCGGCTGACCGAAGGCGCCACCTCTGGCACCTCAGGCGAAGCGGTACAGGCCAACAGCAATATTCAATACCCGAGTCTGGTTTGGAATGGGACCGCCTTCGTACTCGCTTGGCACGACTTGCGAGTGAGCGGTACCCCAGACATCAGTGGCATTTCCTTCGCTGGCACCAGTATCCCTTCGAGTGTAGCGGGCACGCTGTTGTTGGTAGCCCCTCCGCCGCCTGGAGGAAGATACGTGCCCCTTTTGATTCCGGGGCCTTCAGGCCAAGCGCTCTTGGTGTGGCAACAATTTGGGCCCGTGTATTACGCCATGCGCCTCAACGGGCTCAGTCGAGTTGATGCAAACCCAATTCAAGTGTTTTCAGCTTCCGGCGTTTCTTCGACACCCAGTGGGTACTACAGTTCAAATCAATACAATCTCTACGCATATTCCTCGACGGGAGGCATCGTTCGCAGACAGATTACCAATGGCACTTTGGGTTCAGAAATATCCATCACCAGCACTCCGAGAGTCATTGGGCCGTTGACCGCGACGCTCAATTCTACTTCGGAGCCCTCTTCATATTCCTTTGTTTGGGAAGAATCGGGCACGGGGGGAAACGAATCGAACATCGATCGATGGAATTCTGCCAACACAGGCCCCACGATTGCCTTGTCTGTCGAAGAAATAGAACAGTCTCGGGTGAGCGCTGCCGATGGACAGGCTTTGGCGGTGTACATCACGCATCACGAACAAGGAGACGGTGGTTACAATTTAGGGTGGTCGCTCTTCACGGCTGATGCAGGGCTGCTTTCTGATTTCATTTGGGTTCAACCGGGCCTTGAGCGCATGCCGGCGGTGGGAACGCGGCCCGGGCGAAGTTTGGTGGCGTGGTTGCCAAGCACTGATTGCCGCAGTGGTATGTCGGTCAAGGCGACGTTGGTCGACCACGCGAACCCAACCACTCCAGGCCCAGTGCTCAGTCTCGGTGACAACTCTGCCTGCTCTTCACCTGAGGTGATTCCACTCGCGAATGAATATTTGGTGCTTTGGCAGGCAGGTTTCGGTAGCGGCACGGGAAAAATCACTCGCATCGGCCCCGCTGGTGAATACGACGGAGGGCAAAGCACCCTTGGTCCATCAAACCTTCTCTCTTTAAAGGGAACGCCTGGGCCAAATGAAAAAGCACTGGTGGTCGCCACAGCGGGGAATA
>JAYUVR010000348.1:0-2390 GCA_043753955.1 Archangium sp.
CCCCAGTGGGTTGGTCTTCAACTACCCGTTCGAACTCGCACAAGAAAAACGGCTCATGCGGAGCGAACTGAAGAATTTTGGCCCGAGCCACGCCTTCGACGAGCACTTTCACCGTGCCATCAGGCAACGGCAGCAACTGCACCACCTGACCTAAGGTGGCATACGAAAACAATTCTTCAGGCCCAGGGTCGTTGGTCTTCGCCTTTTTCTGAGCGGCCAAGAGCAACCATGCTTTGCCATCGGCGCCTTTTTTCGCCATCGCGTCTTTGAGCGCAGCGATGGACTTCTCGCGACCGACATACAGGGGACGAACTTCATGAGGAAAAAGCACAATGTCCCGTAAGGGGAGCATGGGCAGCATGGCTGCCTCCTTCTTGTCGTCGCGGCTGAAGAACATGACGTTGGAGCCTCTTGTAGCGCCGCGGCTTCAGTCAGTCACCTTTACAAACACAGGGCCCTGCCAAAAGAGCCGGCCACTCACATGCCCAGTTGAGAGATTAAAAAAGAAATTTGATCGCTCGAGTTTTCCACCGCTTTGGCCACCTGGTCTGCTCCACCATGCCCTGCGTTGGCTTCGATTCTGAGCCAGCAGCCGGTTTGAGGTGAAACAGACTTGAGTCGAGCCACAAATTTCCGAGCGTGAAAAGGGTCGACACGGTCGTCATGAGCCGCACTGAGCATCAATAAAGCAGGGTATTTCACCCCGCCCTCAAGGCGCGCATACGGTGAATACGCTTGAAGAATCGCCAATTCATCAGGCTTTTCAGGGTCTCCATATTCGGGGATCCACGTCTTGCCAGAGCCGTAGAGGTGGTAGCGCTCCATGTCTAAAAGCGGTACGGCACAAATTGCCGCTGCAAACAATTCTGGCCGCTGGGTCATCGCCGCGCCGACCAGCAGGCCACCGTTGCTTCCTCCACGAATGGCCAAGCGGCTTGGCTGAGTCCACTTTTGCGCAATCAAATACTCAGCTGCCGCGTGAAAATCGTCGAACACGTTTTGTTTGTTCGCCCCTTTCCCCGCATCGTGCCAGGCCTTGCCGTACTCACCTCCACCACGCAAATTTGGCATGGCGTACACCCCACCCGCTTCAAGCCATGGGTAGATGAATGAAGTGAAAGAACTCTGCAAACTGACATCGAACCCCCCATAGCCGTACAGCAACACGGGGTTGTTCCCATCGAGGCGAACGTCTTTGCGCGCGACGATGAACATCGAAATCGAGGTGCCATCTTTCGAGGGATAAAACACCTGACGCACTTCGTACTTCGAAGCATCAACGGGAACTTGAACGGCACTGAAGAGCTCCACATCGCCCCGAGCGACACTGCTGCGAAATATCTGTGGCGGCATGGTGAGCGAGCTGAAGCTGAAAAAAACTTCGTCATCGTCTTCATTGCCAAAGAGGTTTGAGGCAGTGCCCAGGCCAGGAAGCACAACATCACGCACTTTTTCGCCCTCGAGCGTAAACAGCTCGACCCTCGACACGGCCTTACGCAATGAGGCGATGGCCAGGTGTCCTCCGACGATGGAAAGTGATTCTCGAGCGGAACTCGAATCTTGCGCGATGATTTCTTTCCATTTGCTTCGCTCGAAATGTTCAACGTCGACTTTGAAGACGCGCTTGTTCGGAGCACCTTCATCGGTCAACAGGTAGAGCTTTCCTTGCCACGAATCGACGGCGTACTTGGCATCTTTCCCAGCGACCAAGAGCTGCCAGGCTTCATCTTTCCCCACGCGCTTGATGAAGACGTCGTTCTCATTCCAGCCGCGCATGATGGTGATGAAAAAAATGGTGCCATCGCGTGAAACGCTGCCGCTGATAAATGTCTTCGGGTCACCCGTACGAGGGTGAAGTTGTTCATCGGTCGACGGCGGTGCACCAAGCCGATGGAGTTTGACCTCGCAGTACCCAGGCCGCTCAGCGATGGGAATGGTTGCGTCGACGGGAAGCCATTCGTAAGTGAAGGCCTTCGAGTCTGGCAACCACGAAGGGCTCGCGTATTTCGCCCCTTCAATGATGTCGACGTCGCTGCGAAGGCCCGTATCAACGTCGAGTACATAGAGCGTCGCTTCATCAGCCGCATTCGGCTTCTGCGCGAAGACGACTTTTTTACCATCCCAACTGGGCACCCAAACACCGAGTGAAACAGTGAGATCGCTACTCCAGGTGTTCGGGTCGAAGAGAACTTTCTCTTCTCCCTTCGGCCCTTCTTTCCAATACACCACCGCTTTTTCTTTGCCCTTGTGGGTGCGGCCGTAGAAGTAGCGGCCACCGCGCTTGAGCGGCGCTCCCATTGAATCGAGGGAGTACAGCGCATGGTACCGAGTCAGCAGCCTTTCGCGCGCAGGTAAGCCCTTGAGATGCGCGCGAGTGAGCGCGTCTTGCT
>JAYUVR010000349.1:0-9321 GCA_043753955.1 Archangium sp.
TTCGCAGGCTGAAGCGACGGCTCGCAAGGTGTTGGCGCGAACCAAAGACAACCCAGATGCGTATAAGAATCTGGCGCTGATCTACTTTGATCAAGGCAACTATCGATTGGCCGAATTCATCTCGGCCAATGCTCGCAAGCTCGATGACAAAGACCCGGGCGTCTACAACAATCTCGGGCTCATTTATTTGAAGCTTGATGAGCGCCGATTGGCTTTGGGTCAATTCCAGAAGGCTGTGGCGCTCAACAAAGATTTTGCCCCCAGCTTGTTCAATATTGGGGCGATGGCTTTGGCGTATCGCGACTACCAAGGGGCTGAGCAGATGTTGTCGCGTGCGACGGCGCTTGATCCCAATTCGTACGAAGGTTTTTTGGCCTACGCATTTGCGCTTGATGGTCAGAAAGGCCGCGATGCGAAAAAGGGCCTGATCGCTGGCGAGATGTTTGAGCGAGTGCTCGCCATTAAGTCAGAGCAAAACGAGGCCATCTGTGGCGCAGGTTGGGCGTACGCCGCGGACAAAGCCGGCTGGGAAAAAGCGACGACTTACCTTGAGCGATGCAAAAAACTCCCGAGCACCACTGCGACGGATCAACAGCTGATCGATGGAAAAATTAAGGCCATCGTCGCGATGCAGAAGTCAGGACAGGCAGCACCGGTGGCAGCAGAAGAGAAAGAGAAACCGAAGGCCAACCCCACTTCAGGCCCCTCTCTTTTAGACAAAGTTTCAGATGACGCAGCGAAGCAAGACCCGGGGAGCAATGGTGCTGAAGTGCCTGCTCCTGCCCCGGAAAGCCCTCCGAAGTCATAAATGAGCAGCTGGGCGTGACAAATGGCTGTTGAATTTCCTAGTATCAGCCGTCTTTTAGGGAACCCCCCTCTCGATGTGATGTCTTAAGGAATGGTAGGGAGTCACTATGAAGCACTTTTTCGTCGGAATGACCTTGCTGTTTTCGTTTGGAGCGCTGGCTCAGGACAATGTGATTCGCGAGGCTGATAAGACAGTCTTCCGCAAGAAGACCACCATCGACTTTAACGACGTGGCCATCGACGGCGAGCTCACGAAGCCTGAAGGCAGTTACTCAGTGTCAAAGAAGAAGACGACTTTTAAGACGCTGATCAAGGTTCGAGACAACTTCAACCCTGAACTGCAGAAGTCGGTCGAGAACCTTTGAAGGTCTGACAAGTCAAAAAGGGACCACCATGACAAAGAGAAACGCGATCACCCTGCAAGTCGTTAGTCCTGATGGGGCAGTTGCCGAGACCACCAGCGAACTTGAAAGCATCATCGTTGGGTCGGGCGCGGGCGCTTTGATCAGAGTGAACGACCCTAAGGCGGCCAGTCTCCACTGCATGTTTAAGGTCGACAAAGAAGGTCGCGTCACTTTGATCGATCTCGGCTCAGAAGCCGGCACCATCTTGAACGGTCGGGCGGTGAAACAACCGATGCCGGTGCAGGTCGACGACAAGGTTGTCATCGGTGCTTCCAGTGTTCGGTTGATGGTTGCGCAGCCCCCGCTTTCTGAAACGACGGTGGTGGTGAAGGTTCCTGAAGTGAGACACCCCGAGAAGAAGCGAGTTGAAAAAGTTGTTCCGTCGACGCGCGGTTTGGCGGGTACGGGGAAAAATTCCGCGGCGCTTTTTAGCGAACCACTCCCGGCTGAAGCGGTGCCAACTGAGGGTGAGAAGGTGTTGCAGGTCGCGCTCCTTTGGGGCGACACGTTGATCAACGTACAGCACTTCGCCGATGGCGTGCCGGTGACCATTGGCGAGGGTCAGGGCAATCGATTTACCGTGTTCAATGTCGGGCCCAGTTTTGTGCTCGCGCGTTCAAAGGGCTCTTCAGCCATTGTGAATGTGCCGTCTGAGGCGGGTTTGATCGTCACCACTCGCAGCGACAGTCACAAGTCAAAAGAGCAGCTGAAAAACGAAGGGAAATTGAAGGCGGCTGAAGGTGTTCGCGCCGACGCGATTGAGTTGGCGTTGCATGATCGCGCGCAGGTTTCCTTCGATGATGTGGCTTTTATTCTTCGCTACGTGCGGCCGAGTGCGGCCATCAGCGTCAACACGCTTGAAGATCACGACTTTACCTTTTTTAAGATCGTCTCCATTTGTCTGATGGCCTTCTTCGCGCTGGTCGCAGCCATGGTGCTGACTCCGCTGGGGTTGGGCGGTGAGGGTGATGACATCTTCGCGAACCCCTCGAAGTACGTGAAGATGATGATCAAGGCCGAGAAGAAGCAGGAAATTAAGAAGTTCAAAGATCTTTCGGGCGTCGCTGAAGGTGCCAAAGCGAAGGAAAAAGAAGGCAAATTCGGCAAACAAGATGCGAAGAAAGATCAAGCCGACCCTTCGAAAAAAGGCGCTCCGACAGTCGACGCCAACAAGCGTGAAGAAGATCGCAAAAAGGTCTCGAGTTTAATGGCCGGCATGTTCGGCGGCGGCGCTTCTTCGAATGTGTTTGGTCCTGGAGGTTTGGGTACAGGTATCAACAGCGCGTTGGGTGGGCTGCAGGGCGGGGCTGGGGTTGGTGACGCATCAGGCGTTGGTGGGCTCGGTTCGCGCGGTGGTGGCGCTGGCGGAGGCGGTACCGGTCTTGGGTTAGGCGGCTTGGGGACGAAGGGCGGCGGTCGCGGCAGAGGCGGCTACGGCGCCATCGACTTGGGTGGGAAGGGCAAAGATTCTACTCGCGTGATTCCTGGCAAGACCACCGTGGTTGGCGGTCTCGATAAAGACGTGATCATGAAGGTCATCAAGCGACACCAGAACGAAATTAAGTTCTGCTACGAGCTCGAACTTCAGAAGAACGCTTCGTTGGCGGGCAAAGTCGGAGTGGCCTGGACTATCGATCCTGCAGGAGGCGTATCTGAGGCCAACGTCAACGAATCGTCGATCGGGAATGCCAACGTTGAATCGTGCATCGTGCAGCGAATTCGTCGATGGAAATTCCCTGAGCCCGTCGGCGGTGGCGTGGTGAATGTCACCTTCCCGTGGATCTTTAAAGCGGCTGGCGACGAGAGCGAATAGTTCGAGTTCTCCTTTTTTCTCTTCGTTTTCACGATTGCGTTTGCACGCACCGAAGATATGGTGCCGCGCCCTTGGTCTGGAGGATTCGTGCGGAAGCTCGCCACACTGGTCGCCGTGTTTTTCGTTACATCGTCAGCTGTTGCTGCCACCCCTTCTGAAGGGGTTCCACTACAAGTGCGGCGAGGTTTCTTTACAGAAACCGATGTCGGAGGCATTTTTACCCTTGGAGGAGTGAACGGGTTTTCGAACCTCCAAACGTATTTGCAATTGGGCATCGGCTATCAGCTGACGCTCAATGGAGGAAAGGCGCTCCTCCCATTTGGTATTCACATGGGCATCGGAGCCAATGCGCTCAACTGTTGGGGGCAAGTTGACGCCAGCAACGCGTGCGCGCAAGCAGACAACTTCACCATGACGTTCGCCAACGCGAGTGCAGGGTATCTGCACCAAGTTATTGAACGACTGTATTTGGGAGTGAAGTTACTCGGAGGAGTCACCTTCCTCGACCCTAGGCCCATCGAAGACGCAGCAGACCCGACGGGAACTGGGGCGATGATTCGGCCCACGGCCGGCGCGGCGCTGAGTTTGGAATACGCGACCAACATGGACCATTTTTCAGTGGGCCTCGACGTCGCCTACCGGCTCATTCTTGGCCCAAACATCAACAGCCTGATGTTCTACCCTCGCGTGCAATACACCTTTTAAGTGGATCCCTACGGACTGGGACGGGTTGTTGGCGAGAAGGGTGTACTTCCTCAGCGGGCCAAGAAGCTCGATGTGGAATTGCCGCTGCGTGACGGCGAGCTGCTCATCGATGTGGAAAGCCTGAATATCGACGCGGCGTCTTTTAAGCAGATTAAAGACGAAGCTCAGGGCGATCTGCAGAAGATTGGCGCCATCATTCAAGCGATCGTTTCGAGCCGGGGAAAAATGCAAAACCCCGTGACCGGCTCGGGCGGCATGTTGATTGGCCGGGTGAAAGACGTGAGCCCCAAGCACCCAGGGTTCGCAATGCTCAAGCAAGGCGACCGACTGGCGACGCTGGTGAGCCTGACGTTGACCCCCTTGGTCATCGACGAAATTCGAGCGATAAAACCCGATATTGATCGCGTCGACATTCGGGGCAGGGCGATTCTTTTTGCCTCGGGAATCTATGCCAAATTACCTGAAGATCTTCCTGACACGCTGAGCCTCGCCGCGCTCGATGTCTGCGGTGCTCCAGCACTGGTTGCGCGTCATGTGAAGCCTGGAATGCGCGTGGTCATGCTGGGCGCCGGCAAAAGTGGGGCGCTGTGTTTGGCTCAAGCGCGCGAGTCGATGCAGGGTCAGGGTCAATTGATCGCCCTTGATATTAACCAGCGAGCACTCGAATCGTTGGCGGCGCTCAAACTGTGTGATGCCTTTGAAAGAGTAGATGCCACCCAGGCTGTTGACGTGATGGACGTTGTTTCGAGACTCACCGGCGGTGCGCTCGCTGATCTCGTCATCAATTGTGCCTCGGTACCCAACACTGAAATGGCGTCGATTTTGGCGGTGCGTAATGGCGGCAAAATCATCTTCTTTTCGATGGCGACCAGTTTCACCACTGCGGCCTTGGGTGCTGAAGGCGTGGGCAAAGATGCAGAGATGCTGGTTGGGAACGGCTATGTGCCCGGCCATGCGGAACTGACGTTGGGTTTATTGCGGCGCCACGCTGGGCTGCGCGCTTTGTTTGAAGAGCGCTACGTCTAGTCGACCTACGCGTTCACCACGACGCCTTCGGGTACATCTTCCGCGATTTTGCTGGTGCGGCCTTTTAAGAATTCGATGACCTCTGCATCGGTGCGGGTATCACCCGGAAGTCTCACAAAACACCGCGCCAACCAGTCGTAGCGTTTCAGGAAGAGAAACAGCGACACCATAAAAAAGTCGATGCTTTTAAAGACGATGCAGCCTTCTTGGGCGTAGCGGTGAATGTTGGCTTCAAAGTCAGCCGGCATCTCTGACCAATGGCGGGTCTGCTTAAGATGATGGCCGATGTGGTAGCCATCATTAAAACACCGCTGGTTGTAGACGCTGTTGATGCAGGTAATTGAGTTGACGAAACTGTCGCCCGGGCGCCGCGCATCGATAAACGCGTGTTGGCCCCAGTTGCCCCACATCATCGCCATCCGCATAAAGAGGTACGGCACGAGCAACGCCGCGACGGTCGCTCGCCAATTGAGGAAGCAGAGGCCTCCCATCAAGGCTATGTGCATCAAGTCACTCCCGATGGCGCGTCTGGCCATCGCTGGGCGCTTCTTCTTGAGGAAGTAGCGCGTCAACTCGACGTGAGAGAAAAAGAAGAAGCGCAGAAAGTAGACGAGCCAGTTGAGGAAGCTGTCGCGTTGGTAGCGCATGGTGCTCGAGATATCAGCGCGCAGATTGTTCTCAGCGTGATGCATTCCGACGTGATGTTCCATGTACCCCGTGGGAATGCCGAAGAGCACACTCATGGCGTAAGGCACCACCCGATTCATCACCCGGGGCTTCTTAAAAAAGGGGCGATGCATGGTGTTGTGCAGCATCAGAATCGTCGGGGGTGCCAGCCAGGCAATTTGTACGGTCCACAACACTGCTGCAAGCCACCACGAAAACTGCACATAGAGAGCAACTTGCAGCGGAGCGACGATGAAGAAACTGCGCAGCGCGACTCTGACGAATAACGCATCTCGCGGCTCGACGAGCATGCTCTCGATCCACCTTTGGAATGCGGTGGGCGCGTATTGAGGCGCTTTCTTGGGGTCAGTGATGGCCGGAACGCTCATGGACTCCTCGCACCTAGCGACCCCCCATGTTCCACGCAAGCGCCCAAGTTCTTTTTGAGAGCAAATATGAGAGGGTTCTTTACTTGTGGTGACATTTAAACGGGTGACCGTCTTTTGTGGCTCGAATGCAGGGGTTCGACCGGCTTACGCACAGGCTGCCGTCGCGATGGGTCAAGCCCTGGTGGACCGTGGCATTGAACTCGTCTTCGGCGGGGGCAAAATCGGGCTCATGGGTATCATCGCCGATGCGGTGCTCCAGGGCGGCGGCAAAGTGATTGGCGTGATGCCTCGTGCGCTGGCGCAGCGTGAGATTGCTCATTTGGGCCTCACTGAGCTTCGCCTGGTCGACTCAATGCACGAGCGAAAGGCGGTGATGGCTCAATTGTCTCAAGCCTTCATCGCGCTGCCAGGTGGCATGGGCACGTATGAAGAATTCTTCGAAGCAGTGACCTGGTCGCAGTTGGGGCTACACCGCAAGGCTTGCGGCCTCCTCGACGTCGATGGCTTCTACAGCCCCTTGGCCAACTTCATTGATCGCTCGGGTGGCAGAGGGTTTCATTCGCCCCGCGCATCGGAGCATCGTGGTGATGGACAGCGACCCAACACGGTTGCTTGAGAAGCTGAATACGGCCGTGCTCCCAGAGCCGCCGACCGCCTAACTGCCTTGCCAGTCTTTGACGCGGCTTTCGAAGCGGGTGAACTCGCTCAAGAAGACGAGATCAACCGAGCCGATGGGGCCATTACGCTGCTTGGCGATGATGAGTTCAACGGGGATGACGGTGTTGTGCTGACTTTGCGGTGGGCTGCCTTCTTCGCCTTCATCTTCACGGTGAATGAACATCACCACGTCGGCATCTTGCTCGATGGCTCCCGATTCACGGAGATCTGACAGCATCGGCTTCCCGCCTTTTCGCTCTTCAACTTTTCGATTCAGTTGCGAGAGCGCAATGATGGGCACGTCGAGCTCTTTAGCCAACTGCTTCAAGGCACGGCTGATCTCTGCCACCTCAAGTTGCCGACTCTCGACTTTCCCCTTTTGGTGCATCAGTTGAAGGTAGTCGACGATGATGAGCCCTAACTTGCCTTCCTTTTGCTTGAGGCGACGCGCTTTGGCCCGGAGATCAAACGAAGAGAGTCCACCCGAGTCATCGACATAAAACTGAGTTCGAAAAAGCTCATTCGCCGACTCACTGATGCGCTCTTCGTCAGCGGGCGAAAGTCGGCCTCCGCGGAGCTTCTTCATGTCGACTTTCGCATGCGTCGCGAGAAGACGCGTCAGCAGCTGAACGGAAGGCATTTCAAGGCTGAAAACAGCCACCGGCAGATTCTCTTTCGCGGCCACATGGAGCGCAAAATTCATCGCCAGCGACGTTTTGCCAATGCCGGGGCGAGCGGCCAAGATGATCAATTCTCCACCGTGAAAGCCGGTGAGTTGATTGTCGAGGTCGACGAAACCAGAGGGCACTCCGGTGATGCCTCCGCCGCTCTGTTTCATCTTATCGAGGAGCGTGAGGGCTTCTTCCATCAACTCAGACATCGGCCGGAGATCTCCGGCGCGACGTTTTTCAGCGATGTGAAATACCTTTCGCTCGGCTTCATCGAGAAGTTCAGCGACATCACCGCTCTCTTGAGTGGCGAGATCGAGAATCTCTCTGCCCGCGGCAGCCAGTAACCGCCGCGTCGCCTGATTCTTGATGATGTTGGCGTACTCGACTGCATTTTGCGAAAAGGGGACGGCTTGGTCGAGCTGCGCCAGGTAGCCAGGGCCTCCAGCGGCAGCGAGCTTTCCGTCGACTTTCAGCTGCTCAGCAACGGTGAGTGGGTCGACCCGCTCTTGGCGCGAATCGAGCGACATGATGGCCCGAAAGATGTCGCCGTGCGCGATGACGGCGAAGTCGTCGGCGTTAAGAATTTCCTGCACGTTCGACAACACGGCATTGTCCATCAGCACGCTGCCCAGCACGGCGCGCTCTGCTGCAACGTCTTGGAAACCCGAACTCATGTGAGCCTCCCCCAAAAGAAAGAAAAACCGTGCGCCCACTTTACGAGGAGCGCACGGCGTTCATGTTTCAAAGATGAAACCCGAAAGGCTGTTTATGCCTGAGCTTCGCCTTCGACGTTGACGGACAGTTTCGCCGTCACTTCGCGGTGGAGACGAATCTCAACCGGGAATGAACCGATGGCCTTAATGGGCTCGGGAAGGTGAATCAGTCGACGATCAAGCTTGTGACCTGCTGCGGCCAAAGCCTCAGCAATGTCGAGCACGGTGACGGAGCCGAACAACTTGTCTTGCTCTCCTACCTTGCGCTTGATGGTGATCTTTACGCCTTCGAGCTTCTTCGCCTGCTCGAGAGCGCCGCCCTTGAGCTTTTGTTGCCGAAGCTCGATGACCTTCTTCTCGTGGTCGAGTTGGCGCACGTTTGCAGAGCTGGCCAGCATCGCCAGGTTGCGGGGGAGCAAATAGTTGCGGGCGTAGCCTTCTTTGACTGTGACCAGCTCGCCTGATTTGCCCAGGTTGTAGACATCTTCTCGCAGAATGACGTTCATGATGAGCGCTCCAGTCAGCTCGCGAGAACGAGGTAGGGGATGAGGGCCAAGCCACGCGACTGCTTGACGGCCTTGGCCACCGCGCGCTGGTGCAGCGCACAGTTGCCCGAAATACGTCGGGGGATGATCTTTCCGCGCTCGGTGACGAAGTACTTGAGGGTCGATTGATCTTTGTAATCAACCTTCGCGTTCTTGTCGGCGCAGAAGCGGCAGACCTTGCGACGGGCAAACCCACGCCCGCGCTTTTCGTCGCCACCTTCCATGTCCCCTTCGCTGCTGCTGTCTTTTTTAAAGGGGCGCTTCGTCTTCTCAGGATTCATGGTGCTCATAGGTCGAGTCTCCAGGCAGGCGCGTTAAGCGCCGTAACCGCCATCGTCGTCCATGTCGTTGTCGAAGCCGCCAAAGCCTTCACGCTCGGCGCCACCGAAGGGCTTGTTGTCGTCGACGTCGCCAGAGAGCTTCAAGTCTTCTTGGGGCTCGTGCGATTCAGGGTTCACGTCGTCCGCAAGGCGCTTGCTCATGAAGCGGCTGATTTCGTCGAAGTTGCGCATGTTGCGCTCAACCTCAGCCACCATCGCCGTGCCACCGAGGTAGTGCGCGTGAATGTAGATCGCCCGAGGTTGCTTGGCGACGGGGTACATCGTCTTCTTTTTGCCCCAGATGGTGAACCGGAGAAACTTGCCTCCGTCGCGGTTGATGATGCCGCGGAGTTTGTCTTTCACCTTGTCTACGTTTTCGTCGGTGAGATCTGGCTTCACAAGGAAGACCGTCTCGTACTCACGCAGCTTCGCTGCGCTTTTCACTGCTTCAGCCATGCTAAAGCCCCTTGGGGTCTGCCCACCGATCAATGCGGTGAGCGGGGAAGTTCGAGCACGAAATGTGACCGAACGGCGAGGCTCCTACGTGGCTGTTCCCCGGGTGTCAAGCGGTGGATCCCCTGAATCTCCGCTGAAGTGACATGAGC
>JAYUVR010000350.1:0-15153 GCA_043753955.1 Archangium sp.
ATCGCGACGATAGTGAGCCGTTCCGACTGCCCCCACACTGCGTTGACGAAATTCGTAAACGGCTTCGCAACGCTGCTCGGGGGCGCTGGTAGGGGCAACGCCTATGGCGAGGGGGTCTACGCAGGAACGTACGAGACCGAAGCGATGCGCCGCGATCGCTTCAAACCTGAGATCTGGGCGCGGCTTTGGAGCGTCGTTGCTGTACTCAAGTCACGTCGTATCAGCGTGGAGGCACTCCTGAGTCGCATGCCCAAACCAGCGGTACGGGTGAGCGAAGTGCTTTCCGATGTCGCCGAGGCGCTCTTGTCGAAGGGAAAGCAGTCGGTACTTCAGGTGCCATCAGGTCAGCTGTCGTTTCATACCAGCGTCGACTCTGATTGCCTGCTGAACGTCAGGTTCAACTGTAAGTCGCTCGAACTCTTTCATGCAAAAGAGACAGTGCTGTTCTCATCGCGACCGGTGGCGAAGTGGGGCAAGCCCAGGCCTATCTCGTTCACAGGTCTGTTTGCTGCAGACACGCGCGCCTTAGATGAGTTGTTCGGTTTGGGCTTTGGTTCCGATGAGGTTCAGGCATTGGTGACGGGATGCTGGCGTGAGGGACAGTTGATTGCTCCAGCGAAGCTCGGCCTGCCGAAGCAGAAAGAGGCTTTCTTCTGCCTCACAGATCGGCAACACCAGGGCGCATACGTACTCGGCCGCGATGACACGGGAAAGGTCGCAGGTCTTCTCGTGCGTACCCAGGGAGAATTCAGTTTCATGAATTACTCTGATCTTTAGACCTCAGTCGCTTCACAAGCCCTGCACTCTTGCACTGCTCAACGATAGGCGTTTGCCTCAAAGCCGCTACTCACCGTGCAACAGTGTGTTTCGAATTCTTCAAGATGTTTTCATCATAGGTCAGCAACCGCACACCTCGCGCCTGAGCGTGTGCCACGATCAACCGGTCAAAGGGGTCTCTCGTCCAAGACAAGGCAAGTGCCTTCGAAGCAACTTCATCAAATGGAGTGGTCGCGACGGTGAGCCCGATAGCTTCAGCCATGCCTGCGACAATTTCTTCGGCACTGTGCCGAATGCGCCCGATTTCCTGCAAGCACTGCATTTCAAGGACGACGGCTGGTGAAATTTCGAGTTCCTCTCGGTTGATGATGGCCTTTAAGGAAGCCGTCCTCCGATGGTTTTTCTGCCACAACCAGACCACGACGTGCGTATCGAGGTGAATCACAGCAAAGGCTTCCAATATTCCGACCAATCGATCGAAATGAGCTCGTCTGGGTCGCCCACGATGGCGTCAGAATGAGGCTCGAGTCGATCAAACTTAGCCTGGGGGAGCGCGGGCGAAATGCGCAACTTTTTTCCTTTGAGCACCACCTCGACCGGTCGGCCCGATCGCAGAACGCGCTCGAGTATTTTGTAGAGGTCAGCTCGTAGTTCAGTAGCAGTCAACGTAGTCATTACGTACGTATGGTACGTACGTTCAGGTTGCTTTGGCAACTCCGTCATTGCAACCAGTCAGAATTAGCGCGTTCGCAAGCTCAAAGGTGCTCATTTCGGCGCCGCTCCGCAAACGGGTTTGATGATTGCTGAGTCAGAAGATGACTCTCAGCGCGCCCAGCTTGAGTCGTACTTCCGCGAGTTCATCCTCAGGATTCGAGTCCCACGTAATGCCGCTCCCGACGCCATATTGCCAGGTGGTGCCGAGGTGTTCTGCAGTGCGAATCAAAAGTGCGAAGCGCGACTTCCCATTCATCTCGAGACCCAAGGTGCCGCAGTACGCGCCGCGCGGTGATGCTTCAAGGTGAGCAATACACCCGAGGGCGGCTTGCCGGGGAGCGCCTGTGACTGAGCCTCCAGGGTGCATCACGGTGAGTATGTCTTTGAGCCCGACGCCTTCTCTGATTTCGCCTTCCACGTCGGCCACTGATTGCACCACGTAGGGCAGTTCGACGAAGCGACGTTCATGGGTCACCTTGACCGTGCCGGGTTTGCAGAAGTGGTGAAGGTCGTCGCGAAGGAGGTCCGTAATCATCGCCAGCTCGGCCTTGTCTTTTTTACTTTCGGCAAGCCACTGACGCTGGGTCGGCCCGGCGGTGCCTTTCATCGGCTCGGCGTGAATCCACTGTGAATCGGTTTCAAAAAGCAGCTCAGGGCTCGCCGAGACCCATTCACCGAGGGCTCTGCATTTGACCCACGATGCAAATCGAGGAACGGTCGACTGACACAGGTTCGCCAAGAGCGCAGCACCATCTTCGCAGCCACTGAGTTGTGCGCGAAGCGTGAGATTGACTTGGTACACATCCCCTGCCGCGATGTGCTCACGAATGGCTCGAACTCCGCCGAGGAACTTCTCTTCATCGAGACTGGTTTGAAGATGCGGCGGGGCGACGTCGAAGTGAACATCAACGGCACGAGCCCGACCCGTGAGTCGCTTCGCCGAAGTTCCCACCGTTTCTGCTGGCGCATACCAGAGCGCTGGTTGACTGACTTCGTCTGGTTGCAATGACTCGAGCAGAGTCCAACTGCCGTGGGTGTCGTAACCAGGCCCGAGCAAGGCGAAGTCATCGCGGCCTCGCAGCGCAGACAAGTTGATTCGCTCAAGGTTCTGCGCGAAGGCAACCGACTGACTGGGCCTGGTGAAGTGTGAAGGTGTTTCTTTGGAGCTGTTGTGAAAAAAAGCGCTGAGCAGTTCCCGCCCACGCGGAGTTCCAAACGAATCTGGGTGAAACTGGAGCCCCGCCATCGGCAGCGATTCGTGTTCAATGGCCATCACTGTTTGGTCAGAAAGATGGGCAACCTCAGACAAAGGATGTCGCACCGATGTCAACGACAACGAGTGGTACCGCATCGCTTCGAAGTCGCCCTCAATGTTGGGCAACAGGCGACTGGTTTTGAAATGAACGAGGGCTCGTTTGCCGTGTGCAGGTTCAGAGCAAATGAGTTTCGCTCCAAAGGCGAGCCCCAAGGCTTGGTGGCCTAAGCAGACACCCAAGAAGGGTAATTTTCGTCGAGCGACCTCGTGTACCAATTCAATGAGCCCAGCTCGAAATGGGTCAGTGGGACCGGGCCCCATCACCACGGCATCAACATGGCTGAGGGCTGCAGGCGCTTTGTCAGCGTGCATTACCTCAATCTGCTCGCGAGCAAAGGGTAGGGCGTCGATGACGTTCCACGAGAACGAGTCATGGTTCTCGATGAAGAGCACTCGGCGCATGTTCCAGACGTCCTATCTCAGGTTGTGCGCCAATGCTTCTTGGTCGAGACTCGCGGTAGGGCCAAAGCCAGTTTCGCCTTAGCGCCGAAACTCGCGAAGAAAGTCGCCGCCCGAGCACACAATCTTCACTGGTAAAAAGACACGCTTCTCGATGAAGAGCTTCGGCGCTCGACGACGGAAGTTTTGGCGGCGTTCTCTTGCGAAGTCGTTCAAAGCGTGAATCGAATGAAATTGTGATCTGAATGTTGCAATGCGAACGCACGCTTTCTGGCGCTTGCATAATCTTCAATTTGAGACAGGGGTTACCGAGCGTCTGACGAGGCCTGTCATCAATGGTGCGCTTGACAGAATGAAAGAGGTTCGCCAGTCTTTGGCAATGCAGAAAGCGAATGCGCAGGGCAAGAGGCTCGGCGAGGTCTATTTGTTCGGGAGAGCAAATTGAAAGGTGTGCGCAAAAAGCCAGAAACGCTGGGCGTTCCTGAGGTTGCTTCGGAACTTCGAATCTCAGAATCTACGGTCTGGCGCCTGTTGCGTGCGGGCGAACTCGAGAGTGTCGTTCATCGCGGACGGCGGCTGGTGCTTCGCAGTGCCGTCGAACGTCGAGCTCGCCTCCGTTCCACATCGGGGTTGAGGGCGCTGACACCCGAACATCCCCTCTGGAAGCTCGTTGGGGCAGCGAAGAGCGGGGGTGTTGGGGCCGGCTCTAACGATAAGTATGGAATCCTCTCTGATGGCTAACCAATGGAGTCGATCCGTGTTGCTCGATTCGAGCGCGATTCTCGCCTTGCTGGACGCGAACGATGCGAATTATGAGCGAGCGGTTGCGGAGGCTGTGCAGCTGGGCAATGAACGACGTCCCGTTTTCATCACTCAGGCTATTGAATATGAAGCGCATGCTTTGTTGCTCCGAAAACTGGGGCGTGGGTCAGCACGCGAGTGGCTCCTGCGCAGCGGGCTGAGCGTGGTACGGCCGACTCGGGAAGAAGAGTCTTCTGCCCGAGAACTGGTGGCCCTTCACGAGGACAAAGATTGGTCGTTGTGTGATGCGCTGTCGTTTTCGGTGATTATGAGTCGCCGCACCGCCGGCGCATTTTCGTTCGATCGTCACTTCACTCAATTCGGCCGATTTCGGGTGTGGGGACTTGCAACTCACCACTCGGGCGGTCGTCTACCAAGCCGTTGACATATATGTGCTGAACACGTCGAGAGGCATTAGAGGTGCGACGTCAGGCAGACGCTTTGAATCACTGCTCAACAATGGAGAAATGGCCTAAGTCCGAGAGAACCTTAGCGGTAGGGCTAAGGAGTCCATACTGCGGCGTAACTTGATTGGTCTTTGCTGTATCGAATAGACAATGGGCATATGACCGCACCTATTTCGCGAATTCCCTCGTCCTCAATTGCTCCGACAGGTGAAACGACCACTACGACGCAACAGGCACCCACCCAGGAATTCTTCGATAATTTAGGGTGGACCCCAAAGAGTCAGCAGATTCGGCAACATGATTGCTCTCCAACTCAGCCAGTCAGTTTGCAGGGATTACTCAAAAGCTGGGGGCTCCCATCGACCATGCCATGGCAAGAAATAGCTCGATCGGCGGGTTTAGCTCACGAAGCTGTTGCTCCTTCTCGCGACGAGCGTGGGGAAATGTTGGTGGCGAATTTTTTCAACCAAACACAGTTGAAGCCTGACCCAACAGTTCTGCCGATCATTCACGCAGGAGCGGTCCACATCGCTGCGGCGTCTCAAAGATCTGCTTTGGAAGGGTTTTCTCCAGTAATCACAGGTTCATTGAGTGATGGTCAGAAAGATCCAGGAATGTCCGAAACATTCTTTTCTTCAGATGCGTATGGCGTGTTGATCGGTGCGGCAAAGAATTACGAAACTCGCGGTACCCCCCCTGATGAAGCCGCCCCGTTTATTCTGGTGAGCGATTCGCACTGGGCTACCTATAAGCAGCTTCTGCCCTCTGCCGATGACCTGAAATTGAGGGGGATTACGCGCGTCGTCGTTGGCCTTGAAAACGAAGACAAAGGCATACGCTCGCTTGATGAGATGCTGGAACTAGGTCAGCCAGGGCAGAAGATATTGGCGTCTCGTCTCAAGTCGTACCAAGACGAAGGCATCGTCGTTGAGCTTCATGGGCTCGATGAGTCTCGAGGAGAACACCCGACCACACTCCCACGCCGAATCATGTGGGAAAGTGGGGACCTCTTAAGTCTTGAGCAACTTCGGGCTCTACAACCTGAGGCCACCAACGCGTTGTTCGATAGGTACCGCATGAAGTTTCAAGATGCCGGCTCATCGTTTGGCGCTCAACGAGATCGCATTGAGAAAGCTCGACAGGAAGCCCTTGAGGGACGCTGGTAACGCGCGAGACTTTTCAGAAAGAGAGTTTCAGCGTAAGGGCATCAGCATTTGCGACTCTTGCTGGTCGATGGGTTTGCTGCTGAGGCGCGTCAACTGCGCGCACATTTTGATGCTCGATTTGCTGAGCCTCGAAAAGCAACTGCCGAGCGCTTTGTATGGGACCTCTGGCACGTTCCCAACCAGTACACAGCGCTTCGCACTCCGGCGTGGGAATTTTTCCCTCGGAAAATGTACGAAGCTTTTCATCAACGCCTGGTGTGGTGGGGCCGTCGCACTTTGGGGTGTCATGACGTCTCGCCGCCTTGGCTCAGCTGCTATGTCAATGGGTGCGAACAGCGGCTCCACGGCGATTTGCCCCACGGGCCTGTGGCTTTCGTCTTCTCTTTGACGCCTTGGTCCAAGCGCACTTTCCGCGGCGGTGAAACCCTTCTGCTCCGAGATGAAGTGCTCGATTTTTGGTCTGGCTTCACCAGCACGCGCGCGTTGGAAGAGCCCGAAGTGTTCGACGAAGTGCCTGCTCGCTTCAATCGTCTCGTCGCTTTTGACCCGCGACTTCCTCACGGTGTGCGCCGCGTCGACGGCTCGATGGACCCCACTCAAGGGCGCCTGGTCATTCACGGTTGGTTCGTTCAACCTCGACCCTTTATTGAAGGGCCGCTTTCACCCAAAGCACTCGGTCAAGCCATCGACTGCGTCACCCAAGCCATCACGCCTCATCTCGAAGCGGGCCTTCCTCTGGCCGGGCTGCTTTCACTGGGGTTTCGGGTCGACACTTCCGGCGCGGTGAGTGCGCTGCGCACTTTGGTCGATACGGTAAGGGCGCCCCCAGAAGCGCAGCCCGCGCGCAAAGCGCTGTTGAGTACAGTGCGCAAAGCCCTAAAAACATTTACCTTTTCGCGACAGAGACGGTCGAGCCAGGTGACCTTGCCCTTGGTCTTCGAGCGGTAGCCCTAAAGCACCCATTTCTCAGTGCTTGCGATCGGCCAGACGCGTCTGTTACACGCGCCGCGCGTCCTCCTTTCTTGGCTTTTTAAAGAAGCAAAGGGCGGCAGAAAAAATACACACACGTGCCACGCCGGCCGCGGTGCTTTCGACATGGGGTCGAGAGTCGATGCCGGAGGTTTCGACCGATGTACCCACGGGCACGTGGCGGATGACAACCTAAAGCTGAAAGAACGAATCACCATGAGCGAGAACGAGCAACAGCAACAGATGGCCCCCGCTGGCGGCATCACCATGCGTCAGATGTTGGAGGCCGGCGTACACTTCGGTCACCAGACCAAGCGTTGGAACCCGAAGATGAAGCCGTACATTTTCGGTGCCCGCAATGGCATTTACATCATCGACCTGCAGAAGACGGTTGTGCTCGCCCGTGCGGCGCTGCGCTTCGTCTCTGACGTGACGGCTCGCGGCGGCTCGGTGCTTTTCGTGGGAACCAAGAAGCAGGCCCAAGACGTCGTTCGCGAAGAGGCGACTCGCTCTTCTCAGTTCTTCGTTACCAACCGCTGGTTGGGTGGCACGCTGACTAACTTTAAGACCATCAAGCAGGGTATCGATCGCCTCAAGGCCATCGAAGTGATGGCTGAAGACGGCACCTACTCCCGGCTGCCCAAGAAAGAAGTGGCAGGCCTTGAGCGCGAGCGCGAGAAGCTCGAGAAGAACTTGGGCGGTATCAAAAACACCAATCGCCTCCCGGGCGCGGTGTTTGTGATTGACCCCAAGAAAGAAGCACTCGCGGTGCACGAAGCCAACCGCTTGGGCATTCCGGTCATCGGGTTGGTCGACACCAACTGCGACCCTGAAGGCATCGACTACGTCATTCCTGGCAATGACGACGCCATTCGCTCCATCAAACTTTTTACCGGCAAAATTGGCGACGCGGCCATTGAAGGTGCGGCTCGGTACCGTGCTTCAGGCGCTGCTGACCGCGATGCTCAAGAAGAGCGTCGTCGTCACGAAGGTCGCGGAGGCGGAGCAGACAGCGAGCGTCGTCGCGCACCGCGCCGTGAAGGTCGCGGCCCGGTGGTGGAACACAAGGGTGGCGCTACGGCGGTTGAGCCGGCGGCCATCGAAGGTGAGGCTGTTGCCGCTGCGGCTGCGGCCGTTGAAACCACTGAGGCTAAGGCCGAATAAGTCAAACGACCGCCTGCCCGAATTTACAAGGGGAGCGTCGGCTCGTGCATCTGCAGCGAGTCGGCGCTTCTCTTCTTTTTTTCTAACCCATTTTTGAAAACGTATTTTTTGAGGAGCAACACATGGCTGAAATCAGCGCTGCGATGGTGAAGGAACTCCGCGAGAAGACTGGCGCGGGCATGATGGACTGTAAAAAAGCTCTCACGGAAGCCGCTGGCGATTTTATGAAGGCCGAAGAATGGCTGCGAAAGAAGGGCATCTCGAAAGCGGCCAGCAAAGGTGCGCGCGTGGCGGCAGAAGGCTTGGTGGGCCTTGAGATTTCTCAAGACGGCAAGCTGGGCGTCATCGTCGAAGTCAATTCAGAGACTGACTTCGTGGCTCGCAATGCTGATTTCGTGAAGTTGACTGGAGCGTTGGTCAAACACGTCGGCCAACACGCGCCTGCGAATGTTGAGACCTTGATGGGCCAACCTTTTGAGGGTGGTACGTCGGTGAAAGACGCCCTCACCGAGAAGATTGCCACCATCGGTGAAAACCTGACGGTGCGTCGCTTTGTTCGCTTTCAAGTCGAAGGCAACGGCGTGTTGGGCCACTACCTGCATTCAAATAACAAAGTCGCTTCGTTGGTTGAAGTGCTCGGGAGCAACGGCGCAGAGGCCAAGGCGCTGGCGGTCGAGTTGGCGATGCAGTCGGCGGCGATGCGGCCTCCCTATGCCACCCGTGAGCAGGTGCCTGCAGATATGCTCGAGAAGGAAAAAGAGACCTACCGTGACGAGCTGCGCAATCAGCGCAAGGTGGTGGTGAAAGACGGCCCGGCGCAGTCGGGTGTGCTTCGCTCGCAAGACGATGAAAAGGTGATGCTCGAAGTCAGCGGCAAGTTGATTAAGATTCCTGCGTCGCAGGTGACCGAGATTCAAGTCATCTCGAAGCCTGAAGCGATGTGGGACAAAATTTTGGTCGGCAAGCTCGAGAAGTTTTACGAGAACAACTGCCTCATCGACCAAATTTGGGTCAAGGACGACAAGCTGAAAATCAAAGACGTCATCGCCGAGCACGGCAAACGGGCCGGCAGCGCGTTGACTTTGGGGCGTGTTGCCCGCATCGAAGTGGGCGAAGGCATTGAGAAGGTCAAGGGCGACTTGGCCGCCGACGTCGCCGCGACCTTGGGTACTGCCAAGGCTTAAGAATGAAGAGAAGCAAGTAGGCCTGATTAAATCGGCCTGCTTGCTTCGTTTTTGGTAAAGCCTCAAACCGTCATGAGTACCCCACCAAAGACGGGCGGCTATAAGCGGATTCTCCTCAAGCTTTCCGGGGAGGCATTGATGGGTGAAGACAAGTACGGCATTCACCCGCCCACACTTTCGCGTCTCGCTGAAGAAGTGATGGAACTCAGAGCGGCGGGGGTCGAACTCGCCATTGTCATCGGCGGAGGCAACATCTTTCGCGGAGTGCAAGGCGCCACCACGGGCATGGACCGAGCCAGTGCCGATTACATGGGCATGCTCGCGACCTGCATCAATTGTTTAGCGTTTCAAGATTCGCTGGAAAAACTCGGTGGCAGCACTCGGGTGCTTTCGGCCATTAAGATGGAACAAATTGCCGAGCCTTACATTCGCAGACGCGCGGTGCGGCACCTTGAGAAGGGGCGTATCGTCATTTTTGCGGCAGGTACGGGTAACCCTTATTTCACCACCGATACGGCAGCATCGCTGCGCGCGATGGAAATCAATGCTCAGGTGATTTTAAAGGCCACCAAAGTCGATGGCGTGTACGACTCAGACCCAAAGAAAAATGCCGATGCTCGTCGGTACCGTACCGTCACCTATATGGACGTGCTCAAAAAACAGCTCAACGTGATGGATGCCACGGCCATTTCTCTGTGCATGGACAATCAGCTTCCCATCGTGGTGTTTGACATGACGAACCGCGGCAACATCAGTCGCGCAGTGCTGACGCCCGGTGACATTGGTACGTTGGTCGGTGCGGCCAAAACGGTGATGGCTTGAGCACTTCAATCATTTTTACTCGAAGCGAGGAGACGTGACATGGCGGCCCATGATGATGCAGTGAAATTCCTCAGCGAGCAGATCAAACGTTCGATCGACGCGCTCAAGCAATCGATGACCAAGATTCGGACCGGTCGAGCGAATGCCGCAATGCTCGATGCAGTGAAGGTGAGTTACTACGGCACGCCCACTCCGTTGGCTCAATGCGCGGCGGTGGCTGTGCCTGAGCCCCGTCTGATTACCGTCAAACCGTGGGACAAAGGCATTCTCAAAGACATCGAGAAGGCCTTGCTTGAAGCGAACTTGGGTCTCACTCCGCAGAATGACGGTGAGATTATTCGCCTGCCCATTCCTCCCTTGACTGAGCAGCGCCGCAAAGACATCGCCAAACAGGTCAAGGCCATTGGCGAAGAGCACAAAGTCGCGATTCGCAATGAGCGCCGAGATGCGAACGAAAAGTTGAAGGTGTTGCTCAAAGACAAAGTCATCACCGAAGACGACAGCAAGCGTTCGACTGAAAAAGTGCAGAAAGAAACCGATGCAGGCATCACGCAGGTCGATGACGTGGTCGCGAAAAAGGAAAAAGAAGTTCTCGAAGTGTGACGTCTCTTCAGCGCTATGAGCCTTCCGCGCATTCTCGTCGCTGAGCCAGCAGTTGCCATCGCAAATGCCTTGAAGAAATTTCTTCAAGGTTGGGCCGAAGTTCAGGTGGCCCACGACGTCGACGAAGCTCGGCAACTGGTGAGTGAGGCGAGGCCTGAAGTGGTCATCGCTGCGGTCACTGAGACCTTCGATGGCGAGCAGTTGTTGCGTCACGTGCGCACCGTGGCCCCCGATATCGCCATGATTCTGATGTACCCGTCTATCGATTGGGAACTGGCTCCTGGGCGTGCTCAAGCTGCTCGGGCCGATGGGTTTTTGGTGGCTCCGCTGAAGAAGCACCACCTCTTAGGCATGGTGCAAGCGGTGGCTCGACTCAATCGCTTGGCGGTGCAATTGCGAGAACTGAAGACTCAGTTTGAGCAGCTCAAAAGAGTCGGCGGTAGGCTGACGTTCTCGGGCCCAGCGACCGCGGCTTCTGAGCCAGATGAAGCATTTTTTAAGAAGTACATGCTGCTCGAAATCAAACGGAGCAAGCGCTACCAGTACCCGGTATCGATGTTGATGGTCTCGTTAGATCAACTGACGACCCATTTGGGTACACTGGCGCCTAAGTTTCAACGTGCCGAGATTCGCTCAGAAGCACTGGCGGCGCTCTTGGTGCTCCTTCGAGACATCGATGTGGCCCTGCCACTGCCTCTTGATCGATTTTTGGTGTTTCTGCCTCATACCCCGCCGTCTGGCTGCGCGGTGGTCGCAAACCGAGTGGTAGACCGCCTTTCAAAGCTCGACTCTTTCCCCGGGGGCGCGGTGTCGGTGGGGGTCGCCAGTTTTGACCCGCAGCGCACACCCAAAGAGCCAGTCGGGTTTGGCACGCTGGTGCGAGAGGCCACGGAGGCCATGAAGAAGGCCCAATCAGAAGGCGGTAATCGCTTTTGGCCGCCTGAGATACAGCAAGTACCCAAGAAAAAACGAAATCGTATTTCGATGGGGTGAGCGCATCACCCGATGACTTTGCCCGGGTTGAGCAACCCCTCTGGGTCGAGCACCTTCTTGAAATGACGCATGAGCGCGATTTCGGCCGGGCTGCGTGAATGCCCCAGCCATTCGCGCTTCAGTAAACCGATGCCATGTTCAGCGCTCACACTGCCTGAGTGCGCACGAACCAGTTCGAAAAGATGGGCATCAACCTCGTGGGTTTTGCTCAAAAACTCGGCCTTGTTCAGTTGCTCAGGCTTCATGATGTTGACGTGCAAGTTGCCATCGCCGATGTGGCCGAACAGGCACAATTCCCACTCGGGGTATTTCGAAGCGAGCAACGTCTCGAGCTCATGACAAAACACTGAAAGCTTCGAGAGGGGCAGCGCGATGTCATTCTTGTGCGGCATGCCAGTCGCCGAGAGCGATTCACTGATGCCTTCACGCAAAGCCCACAACGCCTTTTGTTGGCCCACGTCGGCCGCCAGAATGCCATCAAGCACCAGGCTTTTCTCGAACAACGAAGCGAGCCATTCATCTAAGGCACCTGCTTTGGCTGCTTCAACTTCGAGCAGTACACAATGCGAAGGCATTTTTTCAAACGGTGGAGTGATGTGCCGATGTCGAGCGAGTCGCTCACTGCAGGCGCGGGTAAAAAATTCGTAGGCCATCACCGTAAATGGGCCACGGCGCGCTTCTTCAAAAAGCCGCAATACGGCTTGGAGCGAGTCGAGAGCGAAAAGAAACACATCTACTTTTTCGGGCAAGCGAGTCAGCTTCAACGTGGCTTCGGTGATGACGCCCAAGATGCCCTCGCTCCCGATGAAGAGCTGGCGCAAGTCGATACCGGTATTGTTTTTTTCGAGCGCCCCATTGAGCTCTAAAACTTCGCCAGCCATGGTGACGACAGTCAGTCCCAGTACCCACTGACGCGTGAGGCCATAGCGAATGACTCTGACACCACCGGCGTTGGTGGCGATGTTGCCGCCCACTTGACTCGAACCTTTCGAGGCAAAATCGACCGGCCAAAAGAGCCCCTGCACGGCGCACGCTTGATGTACCGATTCGGTGATGGCGCCTGCTTCGACGCGTACGGTGAGGGCCAGCGAATCAACGGCGTGAATGGCGCGCATGCGTTCCAAAGTGAGAACGACTTCGCCATCGCGAGCCACGGCCCCACCGGCTAAGCCCGTTCGCCCGCCAGAGGGGACCACCTTGATGCTGTGGGCTGAGGCGAGCTTTAAGAAGCGCGACACTTCATCTGTGCTGCGCGGCCGTACCAATACTGACGGCGCAGGAGCAAAGACTTGAGTCCAATCTCGCCCATAGATGGCGAGCTCGTGGGGCTCAGTCGAAGCGAAATCAGGAGGGAAGTCGCGCGCCAGTGCATCGAGAAAGGCCTGCATACCGACGTCTTTTACACCCACCCGCCGGCAAAACCGGCGGGTGAACTGCTTGTCTGAAGCGATTAGCTGAGCGTCGGGGTGCTTCGACGACGGGAAAACAGCACCATTCCCACCACCAGCCAGAGGCCGACGCTGCCAAACCCAGGGCTTCCGGTGGTGCTACACCCACCCGCTTTGCCGGTGACGAAAACCATCACGGTCGAAGGCGCGCTGTCCAACGCGCCATCGTTGACGACCAACTCGAACTTCAACGCAGTGCCCTGTCCCGCGGCTGGAGCGGTGAAAGTCGGAGTTGCACTCTTCGCATTGTTCAAAGTCACCGAGGTGCCTTCGGTCTGCTTCCACGAATAGGTGATTTTGTCGCCATCAGGGTCTGAACTTTTGCTGCCATTCAACGCTGCTGAAGAATCTTCGGTGACGGCGACGGAACTGCCCGCATTCGCAACGGGCGCCTGGTTGACCGACTGCACCTTCATATCGACAGTCGCAGAAGCACTCGCGCCGAGCGCATCAGTCGCGGTGACGCGGAAGGTGAGCGTGGTCTCTTCACTCACCTCAGGGGCCACGAAAGTTGCCGTGGCTTCCGTGGCTTGAGTGATGGCAGCGCTCGGCCCAGCAGTCTGGGTCCACGCGTAGGTCAAGGCGTCTCCATCGGGGTCCGTAGCGGTACCCGTCAAGGTGACTGTCGCCTTTTCATTCACGGTCTGCGGGTCGCCGGCGCTGACCGACGGGCTGCGGTTGCCGCTCTTGATGGTGATGGTTACTGCAGAGACGCTCGAAGCCAGATTGCTTGAGTCCGTCACCACCAATGAAAAAGACAGTTCCGTATTGGCATCGACATCTGGCGAGGTGAACGTCGGAGCCGCAGCGGTCGCACTCGACAGCACCACCGATGCACCTGCAGTTTGTGCCCAGGCGTAGGTGAGACTGTCGCCGTCGGGGTCTACGCTTTCTGTTCCATTCAAGGTGACCAGCACGAGCTCACCGACCATTTGGGCCGGGCCCGCATTGGCGGTGGGCGCGCGATTGGCGTTGACCACCACCACGTTGACTGTGGCGGGCGTACTGCTCGCTGGAGCCGAATCGCTCACCACCAAAGAGAAGGTCAGCGTGGTTTCGGCGGTGACATCGGGAGCGGTAAAGCTTGGCGTCGCCGTATTGCCACCGGTGAGCGTGACCATAGGCCCAGCGGTTTGCGACCAAGCGTAGGTCAGCGTGTCACCGTCTGGGTCCATGCCTGTTCCAGCCAGGGTGACTGTTGCACGTTCATCGACCCGTTGCGCCGTACCCGCTTGAGCAGTGGGGGCGTGATTCATGCTGTGTACCGTCACGTCAACAGTCGCAGCAGTGCTGCTGGTGTTGAGCGAATCGGTCACGGTCAGCGAAAGGGTGATGACGGTGTCGGTAGAAACTTCAGGAGCCGTAAAGGTGGGTGCCGCCGAATCAGCAGCACTCAACGTCACAGAAGGCCCAGCGGTCTGAGTCCAAGCGTAGGCCAAGACGTCATCAGCATCAGGGTCTGCGCTGCTCGAGCCGTCGAGCGTCACGGTCGAGCCTTCACTGACAGTTTGGGGCGTGCCAGCGTTGGCCACAGGAGGACGATTGACGTTGGTCACTTGCACTTGCACGTACGAAGGCTGGCTTTTGGCCGTGCCGTCGTTGACGACAAGCTGAAAGGTTAAGTCTGTCGTGGGTGCTGCACCGGGTACTTGCGGCACGGTGAAGGTAGGGGCCACCGACGCTGCATCAGACAGCACCGCAGCGGGGCCACTTACCTGAGTCCACGCGTAAGTGAGCGGGGCACCATCAGGGTCAAGACTGCCAGAGCCATTGAGCGCCGCCGTCACCGGTGCGTAAGTAGGAGCTGCGCCAAATTCCCTCACGGTGAAACCGGTGCCCGCATACGCAATGGGTGCGTTGTTACACACCAAAGGTTGCGCCACCAAGGCCGGGAAGGGGGTGTCGGTCAAACCGTCGAAGGCGATGTCATCAATTTCCCAACCTTGAGCGGCACTGCCGAGGTCGCTCCCGATGCGGAAACGAACGAGCACGGTCTTTCCCGAATAGGTCGTGCCTAGAGGAATCGTGATGGCCTTGAATGCGGGGTAGTCGGGGCTGTCGCCCGAGAAGGCTCTTCGGCCTTCGAGGGGGTTTTCGCCTCCCAGTTCAAGGGTGGCGTTGTAACCGTCTTCAGCGGCTGTGATGAGTTCACCGATGTCTGTCCAACTGGTGCCGAGGTTCGTCGAAAGCTCGATGACGGCTCCGTCGTAGTAAGCCTCTTCACTGCCTTCGAGAGAATAGCGGTGGTTGAAGCTGATGGAAAAGTTGCCGGTTCCCACATTGAGCGGAGGCGAAACCAGCGCGATGTCGGCCGTTTCACCTAAGTTCGGCCCGAAATAGCGATGGTCGCTTGGGCTCAATGCGATGCGTTGCCAATTGCCACTCGCGGGG
>JAYUVR010000351.1:0-5717 GCA_043753955.1 Archangium sp.
TCTTCCAGGTCTCCAGCACAACGTGGACCCCAACGAACTGAGCCTCGGCCGCGCGACACTTCACACCTGAGTCAGTCGTGTCGCCGCCGCTTCCAATAGCAGCAGCTTGTCGCATCGCAAGGGGCGCGTTCGACACCCGGATCTTGCGCGTTGTTTGAACACCAGTGCGTCAGGTGTTCACGCACGTGCACGCGAAGCTTTTTGTCCGCGATGACGACGCGGTTGCGTCACCTCGGCCTATTGGGAAAGCGAAGCGGTGCTGCTGTCGACTGCACGGCCTATCAACCTTCGTTTGGGAACTGATGCTGTCGTCCTCGGCCCAACACCTCACAACTGAGCCAGTCGGGCCGCCGCTGCTTCCAATACAGCCTGCGTCTTACAAAACGCAAACCGAGCCATCGAGTGCGCATGCACAGCGTGCGCTGGCGAATAGAAAACTGAAGGCGGTATCGCCGCCACCCCATGTTCAATTAACAGCCGCTGACAGAAGGCCACATCGTCTTCACCAGCTCGGCGATGCCTGTCTGTGCGCACCATCAAAAAATAAGTACCGGCGCATGGAAGCACTTCGAAACCCGCCTGAGTGAGCGCAGCTGAAAGAAAGTCACGCTTCTGCGCATAGCTGGCCACAAAGCCCTCGAAATACGAATCAGGCAACTCGAGCGCCTTCGCAATCGCCGCTTGAAACGGAGCTGCACTACAAAACGTCACCCACTGATGCGCCTTCTGAACTGCTGTAACCAATTCCTTCCTGCCCAGGTGCCAACCCACCTTCCACCCGGTGAATGAAAAGCTTTTGCCTCCGCTCGAGATGGTCAAAACGAACTCGTCGAAACCCGCCAAGGTGGCTCCGCGAAAATGGCGAGCGCCATCGAAGACCAAATGCTCGTACACCTCATCACTCAGCACGATAGCCGAGTGTTTTCGCGCCAACGCGCCGATGGTTTCCCATTCGGTGCGAGTAAAAATTTTCCCCGTCGGGTTGTGCGGAGTGTTGACAATGACCAATGCAGTACGTGGCCCAAACGCTGCTTCCAATTCGGCGAAATCGAACCACCACGCTTCATGCGCCTCATCTGGAGGCTGCAGACGAACGAAGCGCGGTACCGCCTGCGCCATCTTCACGCTGGCTAAGTACGAATCATAAAAGGGCTCAAACAACACCACTTCATCGCCCGGGTTGGTGAAGGCCAGCACCGCATCGAAGATGGCTTCGGTGGCTCCGCAGGTCACCCCCACTTGAGTCTGTGGGTCCACCACTTGCCCATAAAAGCGCCGACTGTGTGCAGCAATAGCGGCCCGCAGCGCCGCAGCCCCCTGCCCCACCGAATACTGATTGATGCCTCCCTGAATCGCAGCAATGGCCGCCTCAGCTATTTCGCTGGGTCCATCAAAGTCAGGGAAGCCTTGGCCTAAATTGACCGCTCCGTGCTGCGCTGCCAGGCGTGACATTTCGCTAAAGACAGACGTTCCGAAGCCGGCCAGTCGATTGCTTTCCATTTACGGCTGCACCTTATTCTCAAGCCATTCTTTTGCGGCAGTCTGCGCTTTAACACACGCGAGGTGTTTGCAATCAGAGCGCGAGACCCAACGACGCAATGCGCTCAACTTATTCTCGCCACTCCCGGAAACCTGCCCAAACGCAGCCTCAAAATAGGCACACCAAATGGCTTCGCTGGCCCGGCTTCCAGCTCGATTCTTCGTTTCGCGTTGGCAAGCGCTGACCACCGGCTTTAATTCCTGAGGACGATTGAGACTGAGCAAGTCTCTCCCCCGCTCTACTTCGAGGGTAAGCATCGGCGCTCCACCTGTACCTCTTCGGGCGATTTCAATCGCTCGTAGGTGATGAATCAATGCCCCGGCCGGAGCACCATCTTCTCGCACCGCTGCTCCCAGAACGAGCAGCACACCAACCATCGGCTCAGAATCGGGCCCAAAATGTTTCTCAACGAAAGACAAGGCAGTTTCGGCAAGCAAACGAGCCGATTGTACTTGGTGCAACCACAGCAATACTTCAGCAAGCCCTATGTACGAACCGAATGCCTTCCCTGCGGGCCACTTTGCGGCTTCAGCGAGGTCTATCGCAGAACGAAAGAGTTGGGCGCTCGCATTGAGGTCGCCTTCCTCGCCCACGATGGCCGCCAGATTTGAGTAATATAAAATAAGCGATTTGTGTTGGGTTCCCCAAAGCCGAATCGTGTCATCGATGGTACTTTTGAATAGCACCTTGGCCTCGTTCCTTCGTTCGAGATTGAACAAGATGGTACCCAACATGTTTTCCAATTCAATGCGTTGCAGCTCTCGAGTGGTCGACGGTTCTAAACGCCGCACGTTGGCCAAACCGCGGCGCAGAATTCGCTCGGACTGCACGGGTCGCCCCATTCGCTCTAAGGCGGGGCCCCAGTTGCGATCGAGTTCAACCATCAAAGACAAGGTGTCTGATTCATTTTTCAATAGAGTCACAGCCTGCTTTTGGCTCCGCTCCGCATTTTTGAAATCGCCCATCTTGAAGGAATAGAAGGTGATGAGTGAAATGAGGGTGCGAATGGTGATTTTGGGTTCACCCGCTTCACGAGAGAACGCCATCGAGGCTCCATACGCTTCTTGGGCGCCTTTGAGGTTCCCTGTCACCGACCTCAAACGACCCACTAAATGCGCGACATTTGCTTTGAGCGCTGCCGACGAAGTTTTCCGAGCCAAGAGATACGCCTCTTCGGCCACGGGGAGGGCGGCTTCCGAACGACCGACATCATGAAGCACGATTGCCTTGGCACTCAGACTCCGCACTTTTGCTGCGTCATCGCTTAAGGCGAGGGAAACCGTCGTTCCCGGGCGTGGATTCTGGGTACATTCTTCTGGTCGAGGCAAGCGACTGGTGACCGACAACACCGCATCACCAGGCCCTGGCTCATCATGAAGGAGCGAGCGAATCAGTTCCGCAAACACTTCCATGTTTTGAGCCAAGCAATCTGAACGAATTCCAAATGCCTGCTCTGAGATTTCTCGGCGAAGTTTTCCTCTCACACAAGTGGCCAAGCTGTGGTCAACCCAACTGGTCGCCCAATCATCCATTCGCTTGACCAAAACGGGGGCAGCCTCAACGATGTCGCGGCGGGCTGATTGAGTCAGCTGCTCCAACACCTTCTTGCGCACGTCGGTGCCCCAAATTCGCACCATCAGCGCATCGGCTTCGGCGCACAGCTTGGCAGGGCTGGGGAGCTCAGTGACCTTTGGTGCAGTCGGAAGAAGCTTGCGCACTCGCTCTCGGGCTTGCTGAGCCAATGCCTGTACCTTCGGCGATGTTTCTACTGGAAGAACGGCGCCAGGCTCGAGGCTGAAGGCATTTCCAAATTCAATCAAAGCAGGCTGGTTTCGCCCCATGTCTGCCAACACGATGCCTTTGAGCAAATGAATACGTTGCTCATCATCGGGGCTCGTGACTTTCGCTTGCGCTTTCTCGAGTTGGAGCAATGCCTTTTCGTAGTCGAGATTCTCGTAGGCGATGATTGAAGATTGGTAATACCGAAGTGCGTCTTCATTTTCAGCCCAGCTCGACTGCGGAGCCGCGAAAATACCAACTGCGATGAGGAACGTCAGCCTTACAACTCGCATTGGCCTTGATGCTATTGGTAAGAGGGTGGCTGAGCCCACACCGCACTCATATTTTCAGTGGCTGAATCTTGCCCGGGGAGCCAATAGGGCACTGAACTCGGGTCTCCGGAGCCAAGCTTTGCGATGTCAATCGCTGTCACCCACATTTGGCGACGCAGAGCGCCCTTTGTTCCAGCCTTGGCATTCCCGTAGTCGCGCAGACTGTAGAAGACCATCCAGTAATACCCGCCACTGGTGAAAGGGCTGAAGTTGGGAAGATAGCAATTGCGCTGCCCCGCACAAGCGGTGGACATTTGAACTGGTGCCGAGCCTTGTTGCGCACGAGTGATGAACAGCGCTCCAGGGTACACCACCTCAATTTTTTGCCCGGGGTGCTGCGGGTCATCAACGGCATTTCGGCCGCGACTGTTCGTACCGGCTCCGCACGCCAGCCACTGCGAATCAGGCGTAAAAGTAGGCCATGAGGGAGCACGAAAATCAGGCGAACCCGAGGTATCGACCAACAGCTGAGCGGGACCAAAAGTATCAATGCCAGTCACGGGAATGATGGAAAGGTTGCCCCCGGTATAATCCAAAGCACTCGGCCCATCGATTTGGCTGATGAAGGCTACTTTCGAGCCATCAGGAGACCAGGTGGGGTGTGATGCCCCGGTATTGGGAAGTGGGGTACCCTTGCTCACCACCGCCGCGCCTGTTTGCGCGTCGATCAACGAAAGCTGAGTGGCCGAGTTAATCATCAGCCGACTTGCATCGGGGTTAAAGGTTGAAAACATCGTCGTGTAACTGTTCAGCGGAGTCACCGTCGGAGCGGGGTCGTCAGTGCCCAGCTTCGAATCTTTCAAATCAAACACTACGCCACTTTCCCCACCACCCCACAGGGCTCCGGCGAGATATCGCCCGTTGGAACTGACCGTGTGACACGCCACACATCGGTTCTCTGACATCGTTGGAGACGGAGGCGGGAAAGCAATCGCCGGGGCTCTGCCTGTCTGGTCAATGCGCAGCAGTTTGCCTTCCGTCAGCGACCAATAATAAATGACCCCTCGCACATCAGCCTCGACCACATTTAAGGAAATGGTGGCAGAACGGTGAATGCTGTCATTTGCTCTCCATCGGTCGACGGTCAACAGCACCGGCCCTGAGCCTCGATTGACAACCAGCTTGGTCCAGTCTTCTTGAGGAAGCGCCCAACTCGAAGTCGAAGTTGATTCTGATTTGACGTAACCCTCTACGGTGGCATCGCCAGCGACGACCGTGACGCGAAATAAATCGTCGGCGGCTTCTTCGCCTTCCCACTGAACCAGGGGCGCATTGACTGTTGAGGGCATGACGACGCCGTCGAGTGGGTACACCACCACCGGAGCATTCGTCGAAACCGCACTGCCCGAAAAATGCGACGGTGCATCGGGGGGAACGGAAGGGCCCAACCGCGCGAGCTTAATGAACACCTTGACGGAAGTAGACGAGGTCAACCCCTTGGCCGTTGCGGTCACCGTGCCTGTCCCCGTCAGCTCCCCCGAAACCGTAAGAGTGTTCTGACTGAAGGTGCCGATATTCATTCCCGAAAGAGTGAAGGTGACATCAGAAAGGGTGGTGCTTTGACCGTCGGCGGTCACTCCTGAGGCAGTGTACGTCGTCGTAATCGGCGAGCCTTGGTAGACGATTGTTTGATCCGCTGGGGCAATGACAAGTTGAACGAACTTGACGTCACCTGGAAGAGTGCCCCCGTCAACGCGAGGCACTTGAGGAGCGCAGCCAGCTGCCAAACTAAAGATGAAGAGAAAGAGCCATCGCATCTAAAACAGCTTTTGTCCCAAAACGCCGAGAATGAACAGGCAGGCGAAACACCCACACCTTCGAAAGCCTGCGCTTACTGGCAGCTCAGAGGGAGCTCTACCCCTAATTGGATTGTGCTTCAGGGTGAAGCACCCGGCCGAAAAACATCACTACGCCAGTTTGCATGTCTCGAATAGCGAACAAGAATGGTCTATCGATGACCACTGGCTCGGTAATGGGCGCCGACGTCTTTTCTCCAACCACCACGGCAGTGGCAGCGGCCGCTTCGGTTCCCTCCTCATCTACGGCAATAAAGGCCTGATGGTAAA
>JAYUVR010000352.1:0-2421 GCA_043753955.1 Archangium sp.
TGCAGATGGCACTGGAATTATTCCTCAAGATTCAAATGGCGGTTTGTGTACCGCGCACGACTTGAAACCAGCGGCACAACAGTTTGCCCAAGTGCAGCCCCAAGATGGGGGCGCCCCCACCCCAGAGACGAGCATCTCGTATGCGTGGACATCGCTCGAAGTCATCTCGACCGCGCGGGCTCTGGGCACACTACTTCGCGGCGAATTGGTCAAAACAGTTGACGGTTGCGCGGTGACCTATGCGGTTCGAGGCATCGCTCCAGGAGCAAGTTGTGAAGTCGACGAAGACTGCCGGCCATTCGTGAACCCAGACGGCGGTCGGCCGCGTCAAAAATCGGGAATTTCGGCCGACGTGTCTTTACTCCCCAACGGGGAACTCAACCTGATGTGCACCGGCGGCGGCCTTGACGCAGATGGCAACCCTACGGGCGTTTGCGACGTGAACTACGCCGTCCGCTCCTTCGAGGACATTCTTAAGGCGGTTCAGTAACGGGCAGAAAAAGAATCGAGAGGCCTGTCGGGTCAGACCGGGTAAACGTGATGCTGAGTCGATGCCTCTTGATTTGGCGGGCGCGACGTGAATTTTGGGCTTGTTGGTCGAAGGCGATGTGACGCTGCTTTGAGGCAACCGAGTGAGCGACAATGATTTGTAAGCAAGGTCGCCTCGTTGAGTAGCCGTCGCGGTGATAGCTGTTCACTTCAAATCGAGGCAACCACCATTCTGCGAGTTTTTATTGACCGTGGGGGAGCCGGCCCACGAGGGTCTCCGAGAACATACTCAGTGATGACATCGAGTTTTTCCTTCGTTGGAAGCACTTTTAGAAACAGTAAGAATAAGCGACCGTCATCCAAGAATGCTTTCTCGGAGACCCTCAGCTGCCCAGCCACTCATTGAGTGATACGTGGCTTCTCGAACTTGAACAACTGGGCACAGCTCGAAGAAGATGGAAGTTCCCTTGCGTGCGGCGTGTTCTTGAGGAATGTGTCTGTTGCCTTGCTCCGAATGGGTTCACTTTTGCTAGTGGTTATGGCTGCGCTGGCCTTCGCGGCTCAGCCTGATGGTGGCCTTGTGCCTCCAGAACAACTGAACGTACGTGTGGTGAAAGAGCACGCCAAGGTGGGCGAGCCCATCACCCTCGACATTGTGGTGACGCATCAATCTGACCAACGGTACGAGCTGAAGACTCCGGGCGATTTGGGCGACTTCGACTACTTGGGTCAAGAGCGTCGCCGCGTCGATGGGCCGACGAGCTCAACCACCACCATTCAAGTGAAGCTGTCCGCATTTCAGTTGGGCAGTCTCGACACGCCGCAACTCGAACTCGAAGTCACCGCGCCTCAAGGCACCAGCACCGTCAGCCTGCCGCGCAGCAAGGTAGAGATTGACTCTTCACTCCCGCCCGATGCGCAGAGCAAAGGTGAAGAGCTGTACGACGTGAAGCCACCGGAAGAAGTGCTGATTCGAACCTGGAGACTCCTCTACATTCTTGCGGCCCTCGCGGGGCTCATTGGGCTTGGCTACGCGATTTATCGGTACCGCTCACGGCCGCAAACTGCAGTGCCTGCGTTTGTGCCTCCGCCTGAGCCGCTGCACGTTCGAGCCACGCGTGCCCTCGATGCTTTGGCCGCTGACAATTTGCCGGCGCGTGGTGAATTCAAGCCCTTCTACTTTCGCCTCTCAGAAATTGTGCGCAGCTATTTGGGTGAGCGCTACGGCTTTGACGCCCTTGAGAGCACGACGCCTGAACTGCTCCAGGCACTCCACACCCGTTCAACCCCAGGTCTGCCACTGCCTGATTTAGCCACCTTTGCTCAGTCGTCAGACTTCGTTCGTTATGCGAAGCAATCGCCCAGCGTCGAAGAATGTAAACAGCATCTTGAATTGGCTTACCGAATCGTTCAATTGACCCAAACGGCCGCCGTGCCCACTCGACCTGCCTGAAGCGCCGTGACCGACCTCTTCAATTTCCACAGTCCTCAGCTCCTCTGGCTCCTGCTGCTGGTGCCCGTTTTCCTTGTGTGGGCATGGGTTGAAAAAAAGAGACGAGCGGTGCTGCGCTTCTCAGCCGCAAGCCAACTTTTTCAACAAGGGCGTGGGCTACGCCCGTACTTGCTGTGGGTACTGCCGACCCTTCGCATCATCGCCTTCATATTTGCGGTGATCGCGCTGGCTCGCCCCCAAGAGCGCGACAGTCGGCTGAAAGATCTTTCCGTCGAAGGCATCGACATCATGTTGGCCCTCGACCTTTCTACTTCGATGGAGGCCGCCGATTTTCGCCCCAACAACCGCTTGCACGTCGCCAAAGAAGTACTGACTGAATTCCTCGCGGGAAGAGCGAATGACCGCATCGGTCTGGTGGTGTTTTCCGGAGCGGCCTACACCCAAGCGCCCCTCACCCTCGACTACGGCGTGCTCAAAGA
>JAYUVR010000353.1:0-2619 GCA_043753955.1 Archangium sp.
TCTTGTTCAACTTGCCGGAGTTCTGCTTGAACGATGCCTTCTGCTTTTGGCAAGTCGTCGGTGGCCACCAAAATGTCCCAGAATGCGCCGGTGACAGACGCAAAAGCTGCAGATGAAGCGGCACCTCCTGCTCGGCTGATGGCTTTGACCTCGGCTTCTTGGAGCAAAGCCACGAGCCGGTCAGCGATGAGTGGATCTTGAACAGAAGCGGCTACCGTCAGAGTGTGATTTGGCATGTGCGAAACCTACCTTTCAAAAATGGGGCGGTGGGTGAATACGCGTGCTAAGTCGTATCACCGATGGCTCGACTCAAGTTTCTTGTGTTTGCCCTCGTCGCTCTTGCCCTGTGGGCTTATCACCTCACCATGATTGCGCCGTTGGCGCTGACCGGTTCGGTTGAACAGGCGCAAGCGTCGGTGGCTGGTGCGGCTGGCCCCGTGGCCGTGGCGCTTGAATCAAGGCGCTCACTCACCCAAGCTGTGGCTCTTAAAGTGGCGAGTAATGCTGCCGCTTGGAACGTCGGCCTTAAAGGGGGCAAAGCTGAAGTCCCCAATGCCGAGCGCTTGGGCGCGGTGCGGGCTGCCGCGAACGAGTTGATTCCGAGCGACTTGAGCGAACAGCTCTTCATCGCCCTCGTCAACGATGCCGGCGCACTCATGGCGAAGGGGAGCGCCGCGCCTTCCAGCACCGCTCCCGAAGGGTTTGAGTTGGCCGCCGCCATCGACCCCGCGGCGAGTGCGGGCGCGATGCGTGTGCTTGAAGGGGTCACGTATTTCGTCATCGCGGTGCCGCTGCTGGTGAGTGACAAGAATGAGGTACGCCCTTTAGGCAATGCAGTCATCGGCCTTCCTCTTTTCCCTGAGGCGAAGGTTCTCGAGCAGACGGTGAAAGCGCTGGGACTCAAGTCATTGGCGTTAATCGTCGATGGCAAACCAGCGGTGGTCGCCGGAGACAAAGCAGGAATCGCGCAAATTCTTTCAGGCATTAAATCGGGTGCGAATGGACCGTTGGCTTCTGGGCCCGTGCGCGAATTGGGGCCGCTTGAATTGCCCATGATGGCCGATTCGACGGTGCAGTTGGTGGGAGGCCGTCAGCTCATCGGAGGCACTCCGTTTGAGGTCGCTGCATCTGCCCCCGCGCGAGCTGCTTTGGAGGCTCTGGCCGCGTATCAAATCTTTGGTTTTGGTTCTTTGGCTGGGTTGGCGATGTTGGCGGTGGTGATGATGATGGTGATGGGGCCGGAAACACGCGCGCCTTCGATGGTGGCGCCGCCTCTTCCTCTCCCTCCTGTTTCAACGCGTCGTGAAGATGGAGCAGCAAAGGGTCCGTTGAAGATGAAGGAGACTGAGGCGCCACCAGAAGCCAGCCCTGATGACTTTCATTTTCCGGTCAACCCGACTTCGATCAAAAGCAGTGTTTCGCTGATTGACAGTGCTGACGCTTTTAATGAAGTTGAAAAAGGCAGAGCGCCCGTCGCGTCGACTTTGGAAGCGCCTGTCTTTCAGCCCGAGAGTGACGGCGGCGAAGGTCGCACCGTGGCGTACCCGGCTTATGTTCCAGGGCAACCACCGCCTCCGCCTCCACTGCCTTCTTCGTCGATGGCAGACCCGTTTGCGTCGAGCGATGATCACGGTGGTGATAACCCAGACGCGACTCGGGTTGCTTCAGTGCCTGCAGAATTGATTCGGGCAGCTCGCGCGGCAGGGCTCACTTCAGAGCACCCTGCAGTGAAGGTGAGCAGTGGTGGTGGTGCGATGCCACAAGTGGCGTCGATGGCTCCTCCGAGTGAAGAAGAGCGTCATTTTCAAGATGTCTTCCGCGATTTCGTCAGCACTCGAGAGAAATGCCGTGAGCCTGCTGATGGCCTGACGTTCGAGAAGTTCAAGGCGAAATTGCTTAAGAATAAAGAGCAATTGATCAGCAAGTATCAGTGCCGTTCAGTGCGCTTCCAGGTGTACGTGAAGGATGGAAAAGCGGCTCTGAAGGCGACACCGATTAAAGATTGACGGTCGATAGGGGTCAACCACACGTGCGTGGTCACTTCAATGGGAGCCGCGAAGTGCTGGGGCTCGAATCAGTACCACCAACTTGGCAAGGTCAACTTCGGCAATGTGTCCCTCATGCCCATCGATGTCGACACGCTCGATTCGGGCGTGATTTCCCTTTCCGCGGGCGTCATTCGGTCACTTTACGTGTGCATTGGATGCTGAGGGCGCAATTCGCTGTTGAGGCCGGAATCGCTACGGTGAACTTGGCGATGGAACAGCCATGAGCAGATAGATTCCCACCCAGATTCCTGGGCTCGAAAGAGGAGTCTCGGCGCTTGCAGTCGGAGGCGACCACTCGTGTGCCCTGCTCGATGGAGGTGCTCGGTGTTGGGGTCGAAATGATCGCGGACAACTGGGTGATGGAAGTCTGAGCAACCGAGGAGAACCAGCAGACGTGGTGGGTCTTGGTTTTGGAATCAAACGTATTTCTGCTGGGGCGAACCACACCTGCGCGCTCACCGTCGCCGGCGGCCTTCGATGCTGGGGTGAGAATTACAATTGGCAGCTTGGCGCTGACACGAGTTCGAACACGCAGGCAACACCCGTTGATGTGACTGAGCTTACGACGAGT
>JAYUVR010000354.1:0-11009 GCA_043753955.1 Archangium sp.
CCCCACCTGGCTTTCGAGGTTCACCGATATGGCGCGCCAGGCTGCAGCCTACAGAGCCGGGCGCGTGCTCCTCGCTGGCGATGCTGCTCACGTGCATCACCCGGTGGGTGGACAGGGCCTCAACACCGGGATGCAAGATGCGGTGAATCTGGGGTGGAAGCTGGCCCAGGTGGTCAAGCACAGCTCCCCCGAGAGCCTCCTCGATACCTACCACGCCGAGCGTCACCCCGTGGCTGCTCGGGTGCTGCGCAATACGCTGGCCCAAGTCGCGCTTCTCCGCCGCTCAGACGAACAAACCAAGGCGTTGGGCGAAACACTCACTGAGCTGCTCAGCATGGCAGAGCCGCGCAAACGGTTCGCCGCAATGATGTCGGGTTTGGGCATTGCCTACGACCTCGGCGAGGGCCACCCGCTGCTCGGGCGCCGCATGCCTGATCTCGATCTGATCACTGAGAATGGCACTCAGCGCGTCTTCACCCTGCTGCACAATGCCCTGCCGGTGCTACTGAACCTCGGCGAGGCAGGTGGCTTCGACATCATTCCGTGGGCCGACCGCGTTCAATTGATCAACGCCAAATACGTTGGCACATGGGAACTTCCGGCAATCGGGCCGGTCACTGCGCCCGATGCCGTGTTGATTCGGCCGGACGGATATGTTGTCTGGGTCGGAGACCGAACTCAGCTCGCTGACGCGATGACGAAGTGGTTCGGCCCGCCTGTGGAGACTTGAGGTCAAGGCGTATTCACAGATGAAGGAACGTACTCACCGTGGGTTTCAGTTGCGTTTGTGAATCGGCTTCGAAGAGGGGCGACGAGGAATCTGCACCGAGAACGTCGTTCCCTCCTTGTCGGTCGAAGCCACCTCGACGGTGCCGCCATGTGCTGTCACGATTTCACGAACAATGTAGAGCCCAAGCCCCAAACCCGTCTTGTTGTTATCGCCATTCTCGGGGGGCTGACGCACCAGTGGGTCAAAGATACGTTTGAGCGTTGACTGAGGAATAACCGGGCCCCTGTTTTGAACTCGCAGCACCACCTCGTCATCATGCTCTTGGGCAACAACCCCGACTGGGCCATGCGCACTGCCGTACTGCAACGCGTTCGCAACGAGATTTGAAATCACCTGGGCGAGCCGGTCGGGGTCCCATTCTCCGGACAAATTTCCGTTCGATTCAAACTGTACCTTGCAGTCGGGGTGGACGACTTGCATCTCAGAAACGACCTGTTGGCAAATGGGTGTCAGATCGACCGGTTGCAAGGTTACCGGGATTCCAGTTCCAAGGCGGGACCGCGTCAAATCCAACAAGTCGTTCACCATGCGGGTCATCCGCCATGCGCTGCTCGCAATGCGTTTTGCGATGCGGGCCGCTTGTTCGTCGAGACCGCTCGCCGACGTCAGTTGCTGTGATCCCAAGGTGATGGCCGCAAGAGGGTTTCGCAGATCGTGGCCCAGAATGGCGAGGAAGTGCTCCCGGGTGGTGTTTACCGTTTCTGAGTACCGAGCTGTTGACTCACACAGCGCTTCGTCAATGGCTTCATTGAAACGGGTCACTTCTGATTGTTTTTCGCCTTGCTCTTGTTCCCAGAGCCGGAGCACGCTTGCTCGCAGCGCCCGGTATTCCGATACCAGCTGGTCAAGGTTGAGCCCAGATTCCAACCGTTCAGATGCATGCGTTTGCCCAACTTTCCCTAGATCGCCCACTTCAGAATTACCCTTGGACTTCTCTGATTGTTCAGACCTGCTTTGGGGCGAATTCATGTCACGGATAACGGCGGTCAGGAGTTCATCGGCGTGATCTTTGAGCTCCTTCTCAGTCAGGCCCTCTGCCCAGGGCAAGAGCGTCGCAGCGAATTTGATCCAGTCCGCGATGATCTTCGCCCGATTGTGCTGAATGAAAACAGTAAGAGGCATGGGTTCGAATTCATCTCACCCCGGAGAGCGACGCAAGCACGTTTCACCGATGCCGTTCCGCGACCGTGGAGGCATCGACATACACCGGGGTTTGTTTTTTGATGTCTTGGTTGGCTGGGTCATTCTTGTCGCACAGCCCGCGTGACTGCCCTAGAACTTGCCGTTCGGGTTTTTCCATTGGCTCTTTGGCGCGATGGCCTCGATGGTGTCCCAGTGCTCGGCAATCTTGTCGTTTTCCACGCGGAACAGGTCGTAGAAGGCAGTGGGCTTTCCATCAAAGCTGCCCTCGCTCAGAACCAACACGAAATTGCCCTCGCCGAGCACTCGGTGAATGCGGTCGTATTTCATAACGATGCCCGTCTTTGCCATCGCCGTGAGTGCCGAACCGAGTCCGCTGAGCCCGTCTCCAATTTGCGGGTTGTGCTGAGTGTACTTATCGCCGGCAAAGTAACCCGCCAGCTTGTCTATCTTCCCGTTCACCAAAATATCATCGACGAAGGACCTCACCAGCTTCTTGTTCGCGTCAGTCTTGCCGAGGTCGGTCGCTTGCGTGGGACCATCAGTCATCATGTGCCCGCTCGGGTTTAGCCGTGCTGGTTTTTCCTGCAAATTGTCCCAGTGCTCGACGATCTTTCCGTTCTCGAATCGAAACACGTCGAACCCGATTTTGGGCCCGAAAAAGTTGTAGTCGGTATGGGCGAAGACAAGATCTCCGTCTTGGAACACGCGGGCGGTATTGACCTTGGCAGAGCCCTTCGGAAGCGACTGCAAGAGGGCTCCGAAACCTGCGAGTCCGTCAGCCGCACCGAGGTTGTGCTGGGTGTACCTGTTGGCGTTGATGACGGCGACCGGAGCGGACTCACCCGTTTCGATGGCCTTCAGTAAGTCTGTCACTTGTTTCTTCTGCGCGGTCTGGGTGCTGGCTGTCATGGTCGTTCCTTGGTTGCGCTTCGTGGGTTTGTGAGGAGGTTCAGCGGCGAATGGAGCGGTAGAAAGGAATGCAAGAGCGATGGAAAGAGCTTGATGCGCATGAGAAGACCTCGATTAGAAGTGCCTATTCGTAACAATACATGATACAAATTAAAGAAAAAAAGGGCTCACCGGGCGAGCGCTTTCACCTCCAGCAGAAGATCTGCGATGGTCGTGCGCTCGAGGTCCTTCTCAAGCGAGAACTGTGCTTCCTCGTAATGATTCTTGAGCGCCGACTGAATTGTGCTCCCCACCGGGCAACGCGGGTTGGGAGTGCTGCTGTGCATAGGAAAGAGAGTCGAACCTTCCACGGCTCTGTACACATCTCTCAGCCTGATTCGTTGAGGTGACTGAGCCAGTAGCCAGCCTCCACCCGGCCCTCCCTGTGAAGTGACTAGTTTCGCGACCCGGAGGGACGCCAGCAGCCTCCGAATGACGACGGCATTGGTGTTCACGCTCCCCGCAATAAACTCAGACGTCATCGGCTCGTCTCTATCGTGAGCGAGCAGGGTAAGAATATGAATCGCTACGGTGAACCGACTGTTGTTACTCATCGAGCTACCTCTATTCGTATCTATACAGGTTACAGACATTCTACGCAAGACAATGTGGCCACCGTGGACGCTGTGGTCGTTCTGGTCCCACCACTTTTTGACGGCGCAATGTCTGCGCTGAAGCTGTCGGTCTTCTCCTCGATCGAGGAGGTATCCATATTGCCCATTTCACAAAGCCAGAGAACTTGCGAAAACACCCTTCATGACTGATGAAAAATCGAGTGAAGCCGCCATTCTCAAAGAAGATACTTTTGGAACGGCTCGAAACACTCCGCTCGATGATTTGCAGCGATTGAAAGCGGCCGAAGAATTGTTTCAACTTCGGCATCAACGCACGAGACGCACATCGAAATTCGTTACCTTTTCTCAAGTCATGGTGGGTTACATCGCGCTGGCAGGTTTTTTTGCGAACGCTTACCAAAACTGTGTCAACGAACGACGTCAGAGTACTCAAGCCGAGCAAGATCAAGATCGCTGGCGCCAAGAATTTCGCCGTGCCCAAGAGGCCGATAAACACCGGGCCTTTTTTGAGACCAGCTTGCTGGCGACCGACCAGGACAATGACGACAAACGTCTTGTCGGTTATGCGCTGTTGCAAGAATTCGTGGCTGACCCTGACTTCAATTTCAAAGCCACCTTGATGCTTGAAGAATCTCTCTCACAAGAATTGAAGCAGAATCAAATTGATGTTGGTTTGTCTGACAGTACTCGCGTCAAGGTTGTGGCCATTGTCACGGCTCTTTCGCAAAGCCACGATTGCGAGCGGCTGCAACGCGCTGCTCTCACCATTGATCGAGTAGCCCAGCACCACATCAAGCGCCAAGACACTGTCGAGACGGGCGCTGTCTTTGAAGTCTACGTTCGTCGGTTGGTGGGAAGGGCCGCGGAAGTCTGTACAGATTTAAAAGGTCTGCAGGCTGTGCGTCGCCCCATGAGAGACACACTCATGCGTATTCCCGGAATAGGTGATCTTTCAGGAACAATCGATCTGCAAACTGCCAATCTCAGAATCGCTGAGATTCTTCGTCAAAAGTGCGATGCAGAAGTCGCAACTTCCGGCGCGAGCGACTGCAAAAGTATTTACGCGGGCTACGCCAAATTGTGTGAATCGGGAAATAACCTCTCCCCTGATCAATCTGAAAAGAGGGGCACACAGCAGGCATCAAGCGACGGCGGCATGATCAGGCCTGCTGATAGAGAGAATCTTCGGCACGAAGTGGCTTCTTGTGCGCTCATGAAGCGCGCCTTAGAGGAGCTCACTTCTCGCCCAGACAAAGTCGGTCCCGATACTGACGAGTAGAGCCTCGAACGTTTGAGTCCTTGTCACTTTTTTCCAACGAAACAAACTCCCTTCACCCTCCACTGACACCCAGGGGACGCTGCGCGATGATTTCGACCAAGTAGTCGCGAAGGGCCGTCACCTTCCGAGGAACGTGCTGCGCTGCGGGGTGAATGAAGAAGAGCGCTCCGTATTGTAGCTTCCAACTCGGAATGACGCGAACGAGGCGCCCAGCCAGCACATCTTCGTGAGCCAGGTGAGCAGGCAAGACACTGAGGCCGACCGCGGCGCGTGTCATCCCCAAGGCGAACAGGAGATCATCGGTCGATACCCTCGCCGCCGAAACCCGGCGCAGCTGCATCGGCAGGTTACGCAGGCCCGCGAAGAACACCCACCGGTGGGCCCCACACTCGTCGAGCGACCGCGGGGTACCGTGTTGTGCGAGGTAGTTCGGCGACGCGAAAATCGACAGCTCGACTGAGCCCAGACGGCGCGCGAGGAGCGACGAGTCTTTGAGTCGGGTCGCGATTCGAAGCGCGACGTCGAAGCCTTCCGCAATCAGATCAACGGGCCGGTTCGTCGGGCATACCTCGAGCCGCACGCTCGGGAAACGCCGCATGAACTTGGCGAAGACGTCGACCAGAAAGGTGAGCCCCAGGTCGACAGGGGTGGTGATGCGCAAAGTGCCCGACGGTTCGACCTCTTGCTCTGGAATGCTGGTCGTCAGCTCACGGTAGGCGCTCAAGACCGGGCGAGCCCGCTCATAAAAGGTTCGACCCGCTGTGGTGAGGTGAACCTCTCGGGTGGTCCGATGGAGCAACTGAACCCCCAATGCATTCTCGAGCGCCGCTACGCCCCGGCTTATCGAAGATTTTGGCGCGCCTAATTTGCGGGCCGCGGCTGACATGCCTCCGTTCTCGACCACCGCGATGAACAGGGGCAAGAGGCTCCAATCTGGCGTTCCTGGCATGGAACGGTCTTACCCGTTTTCGACACCTACCGAATATTTTGGAACGACCTATTCTAGGGGAGTCACAAACACTGACCACAAGGAGAACGACACAATGGCTACTCAGAAAATCGCAATCATCGGCAATGGAAACGTCGGAAGCGCCCTCGAAAAAGGCGCACACAAGGCGGGCTACGAGGTTCGCTCGACGGGCGCTGACCCAAAGGACATTCGTACCGCGGGTGCTTGGGGCGACATCATCATTTTGGCCGTTCCCGCTGAGGCTCGGCAAGACGCCATCAAGAACCTCGGTGACGTGCGGGGCAAAGTCGTGGTCGACCCGACCAACCTCCTCAACGCGGACTGGAGCTACGCGGGCGACGTCAAGAAGAGTGGCGCAGAACAAGTTCAGGAATGGGCCACCGGAGCGCGCGTGGTCAAGGCCTTCAACACTGTGTTCGCGCAGAACATGGCCATTGGCCAGGTGAAGGGTGAAGCCTTGAGTCTCCTCGTCGCGGGGGACGATGTCGATGCGAAGAAGCAGGTGATGGGGCTGGGCCACGCCATCGGCTTTGAGGCCATCGATGTGGGCCCGCTTCTGAATGCGCGATACCTCGAGGCGCTTGGCTTTCTCAACATTCAGCTGGGCTACGGCCCCACCAAATACGGCACTGACCTTGGCTTCAAGATCGTCGGCGGCATCGGGAAATAGCTGTGGCCACACCCATCACGCAGTCATCTCAAAACACTGACAAGGAGAAACAAGATGAAACTCAAGAACCAGTCGATCATCGTCACCGGTGGCGCGAGCGGCATCGGCTACCAAACGGCCATCGCGCTTGCAGCGGAAGGCGCGAACGTCGTCATTGCAGACTTCAATATTGACGGTGCGATGAAGGTCGCCGCCGAGTTGACGCAAAAAGGCGTCAAGGCGTTCCCGTTCAAGGTTGACGTTTCGAAGGCGACCGAGGTCGAGGCGATGGTCGACTTCGCGGTCGAGAAACTGGGCACACTGAACGGCATCTTCAACAACGCGGGCATCGGCCTCGTGAAGCCGTTCCTCGAGATGGAGCCTGCGACCTATCACAAGGTCATCGAGGTCGATCAGCACAGCGTGTACTACGGCATGTACTACGCGGCGAAGAAGATGGTTGCGCTCGGAACCAAGGGCACGTTCGTCAACACAGCCTCGATTTACGGCACGACCGCTGCGCTCGGGAGCTTCAACTACAACGCCGCGAAGGCCGCCGTCATCATGATGACGCGTTCAGCTGCGCTCGAGCTTGCGCCCCACGGTATTCGGGTGGTGGCAGTGGCGCCGGGGTTCATCAACACGCCTATCCTCGGCAACGACGCAGCGATGAAGGAAACCCTGGCGAAGCAGCACCTCCACGGGAAGCTGATAGAGGCCGAACAGGTGGCCAGCGTCGTAGCCTTCCTCTTCACCGAAGGCGCGTCGGCCATCAACGGGTCGACGATTCCCGTCGAAGATGGGTTTCAGATCTTCAAGAACAGCTGACGGCTATCGCCCTGCGAAAAGACGTTTCCCGATAGCTGTCTGGAGAACATCGCCCTACCGCAGACAATGAAGTGGCCTTGGGAATGGCTCCCGGAGTCACCCCCTTTTATGGCGCAAGTGCACCTTCAAACAGACGGCGCGCCGCTTCATAAAAGGAAGTGGTTGTCGTCCCATTGAGTGCGCCGCCGAATGCGTCCGCTATTCTGGGACCGCTCTCCACGACATCATCTGTCGGCGGCGACTTTTTGGTTTGCGCCGCGCCCACCCACGGTAAACGCAAGACAGACAGCCAACCCCATCGACACCCAATCCGAGTGCACTGAGGGCGTAGACAGTTGAGTACAGCCGGCTGCGAATCTCATGAAGCTCTTCGTTATGCCAGCGTGAGCGATCGCCCAGGAGGCAGTTCGGATGCCAGCGCAATTATGTGAGATTGCAGAAGAGCCATTGAAGGAGCGGTCTTTAACGGGTGTCGGCGCCGTCCACAGAGAAACGGCGACGTGCAATGGCAGCCATTCAAGCCTGTTGGTTTGCGTTTGAGTGCGGCCTACTCTCAGGTACGTCGGGCAGACCTCGAACGTAAATCACGTCGGGGCGATGGTTCACGTAAGACTCGAACACATACTCGGGCCAGTAGTTCGGCTGGAGCCCAAACTTCATCAGGTATTCGTGGGCTTCCATCGGGTCGCTTCGCTGTGTCTTGGGCAAAGTGCGGTGCAGGTAGGCCAGCCACTCGTCAACCCCGGGCTTCAGGACCAGGTATGGAGTCGTGACCACGACAGCCCGTGCTCGCGAGCCCACTGGAGGTGGCATCACCCTCGTCAGCCAGAGTTCGCCTTTGGTGCCGACGTAGCCGCTTGCGCAGACGGCCTCGTGCCGAACCTCGGTGAGCAATTCCTTCAAGAAGATTGTGTCCTTCTCGACGCCCTCGTGAACGTACAGGCCCAGACGACCCTGCACGAGCGTTTGCAAGAGCGACAAAAACTCTGGGTCCATCTTCAGGGCTCGGCCGACCGCCAGCAGAATGGAGCCCATTGTCTCGCGCTTGAGTCCAATAGGCAGATCGTAGAGTGCCCATTGATAGAAAAATGACTTTGTCAGAGGGCTCATCGGCGGCCCCTCGGGCATGTACTCCTCCTGCGCCTCGACAAATTTCTGCATGTACTTCCGAAGGTCGGGTACCTCCTGAAGCAGCTCCACCATGCTGATCGCCCAATTGGTCACGTAGGTGTAGAGAGCGAACTCGGGGCCCACTTCGTCCAGTGCCTCGGGCGAGGGCTGGTTCTCTTTAGCCAATTGCGTGGCATGCTTCTTTGCTTCCCCCCAGGCCTTCAGGTCAACGACCTTCTGGGCCTTGATGCCCTGTACCTGGGCGATGAGCTTGCGAGCGATTGGACCGGGTGCCGTTTCCATCGCCCTCGAATGCCAGCTCTCGTTTACGAATTCAAGGCTCGACCATGACATGGCCGGTGAACTTAAGCCGGGTACTCCGACCCCAGTTGCGAACACTTGAATGCTTGGTATTGCACGCACGAGTTTGTCTCGATTGGCAATCATAGACATTGGCCCAGGTCTCTGGCCCCCGCGGCCCGAGCCGATCGGCTCATGCCCGCGACATGCTCGGAAGTCGGGCGGTTAAGTTCGAATAGCAGGAGGCTTGACGAGGTAAGGAATATTCCTTACTCTTTACTCCAGGAGGTTCAGATGGCCATCATGGAAGAGCGAAGCACCATCACCGCCAAGGGTCAGACGACGGTGCCCAAAGTTATTCGCCAGGTCCTCGGCGTCAAAGAGGGAGACGAGATCGCATTCCGAGTGGACGGTCAGCGAGTGACCGTGGTCCCCGTGGGGGCATCTCACGAGGACCCTGTGGTCGGGAAGTTCCTCGCGTTCCTGGCCAAGGACATCGAGAAGCACCCAGAGATTCTCAGGCCCCTATCGAAGGGTTTCCCGGCTCGCATGGCGGCCCTCGTGAAGGGCACGAAGGTCGACCTACACGCCCCGATCGACGGCGACGTGGACCTTTGAACGATGCAAGTCAACGGCTGGGAACTCTTCGCTCACCCACTCCTTCTCGATCAGCTCGAAAAGCTGATGGCGGCGGTCGAGAAGGTAAAGGCGAAGCACGCGAAAGATTACAAAAGCACCGCCAACTTCAAGCTGCTTGCCTCGCTCTTCGACCTGATGTTCGTCATCATCCCGGCCGACCCAACGCAGCCCGAGTATCGCCAGGGCAACACGCTGGGCGGCGCCTACAAACATTGGTTTCGGGCAAAATTCGGTGGCCAGAGGTTTCGACTCTTCTTTCGGTACGATTCCAAGGCGAAGGTCATTGTGTACGCTTGGGTGAACGACGAAGACTCGAAACGGACCTACGGATCCAAAACCGACGCGTACGCGGTCTTCAAGAAGATGCTCGATAAGGGCAAACCTCCCGACGACTGGGGTGCGCTGCTGAAGGCGGCGAAGAACCCGGAGGATACAGCCAGACTGAAGAAAGCGAGCCCGCGTCAAGCCAAGGAAGATCGTCAGCCAGAATGACTACGCAGGCCGTTCACCTCTTAATGACTCGATCATCTCCTCCTCCGTGGAGCTCCCTCCTCGAGAAGGGCGGCCTGACGCGAGGCGCCGGCACCTCCCCTTCACCCTCCACTGACACCGACCAAGTAGTCGCAATAGCGGTAGTTCCGCGCCCCGAAAATCGAGAGCTTCGACGGCGCGCGAGGGGCGTGAGGCTTTAAGGCGGGTCGCGATTCGGAGCGCGACGTCGAAGGTGCGTCGGCCATCAACGCCGGCCCGCTGGAGTTGGGGCGATGAATTACCTGTAAGCCTTCAGCAAAGGCACATTGCAAGCGTCAACCCCAAAATGGGTGGTCAACTTCGTACCCAAACGAACATATGGCGCCTAAGTGAATATCGCCTCAACCAGAGGACCGGGGTTCTGCCTTGTTTCTGGCTGGTGATACCGCACCCAGCACACATGTAGCCCTCCGCCAGTGAAGGGCGAAAATGACTCTGCGTAATAGACTCACTCAGTGAGCATCACTTCGCCTGGGTGAATCGAACATTCTGAAACTCGATCAGCATGTCCTTTCCCAGGAACTCTGGCTGATGCGAGGACATGACACGGACACGAACGTACCGAAGCTCGATCGGATCGCTGTCGTTCCTCCAGTCAAAAAATCCGGCGTAACGAAGGTCCACTTCGCCCGGCGTCATTTGCCCTTCAACCCACTGCACAGTCCCTGTGCCAACGTTCGGGGGCTCCACGTAAAACACCGAGAGGTGCCCAATGGGCGGGATTTGAGGAACCACTTGGATACCAGCGACGATCCCTTCTGGTCGGTGCGCTGGCTGATCAGAATTGTGGAGCTGACTGAGGACCAAGCCCTCGAACAGGGAATGCTCGACGTTGATGAACTCATGCCAGCCGTCGTCCAACGGCTGGAAGTATGCGTTCCAAACATGGCGGTAGCACTCACGGTAATTCAGTAGGAGACGGTTCAGATCAGGCGATGCGCTCACGGTGAGCGCACTTAACAAAAACGTATGTATTTTGTAGCTCTCGGTGCTCAAAGTAATTTCTGAGTGTCGGCATTCATAGCCTGCGAGTTCAGTTGCCGGGTAGTGATACGAAACCTATACTCATAGACCTAATGTTTACGGATTCGTATCATGGTTGAGACTCTCACCGGCGCAGCCGCGGTCTTGCGTCTCGCCGCCAAAGGTCCCTTTCGGGCTCGAGACCTGGCTCAACTCGGAGTGCCCCGAGCGTACCTTCGCCGCCTGATGGAACGCGGTCTGCTTGAGCGGGCGGGACGTGGTCT
>JAYUVR010000355.1:0-4871 GCA_043753955.1 Archangium sp.
TTGATGAGTTGTCTAAGTTGATTTCTGAGCCCGAATCTGAACCGGTCGTAAATTGATAAACCCGCTTCAGACACAAAATACTTTACACGACCAATCATCGTTGGGTTCAGTGGACGGCATTGGCTGATCTGACGGGTAGGCTTCCTTCATCCCTCCATCTTGCGAACCGGCGCCCTCTCGATGGCGCGAACCTGTAAATCGCTCTCTGGGGCTCTCTCACCCGCAACGAAAAGCCCCCGCAGGAATCGAGGGTCGCTTCGCCAGTTGAGCTACGCTTGCCTCATGGTCGCTCGATTCCCGATTCGATTCGAAGCCTGGTATCGGTTGTTGTCCTCTGCATTGTGGTTGCGCCCAACCGACTCCTATGTCGATGTCAATGACGACACTGTGGTCGCCCGAATGGGCTGGGCCTTCAGCGCCCATTTTCCGCGCTCCTGCGTTGCTTCAGCGGCGCGACTTACGAAGGCTCCTCTCAGCCTGGGTGTGCACGGTTACGCGGGTCGCTGGTTGGTCAATGGATCCGGCGATCAGATTCTCGCTCTTGATTTGAAACCACCCCAGCGAGCGCGCGTCATCGGATTTCCAGTTCGTCTCGAGCGATTGATGGTGAGCGTCGACGATTGCGACGGCCTGGCGAAGCTGCTGACGGTCCCGAAGTGATCTGGTGAGCCTCTCTCGTTGTCTTCGTCCCCGCAGTAAAAGAGTCAAGTTACCGCGCTGACCTTCGTTGAGGTCGAGCGTGCCGCACCTCCACGACGCCCGATGGCCCGCAGCGAGCGACACATAAGTCGTAGAAAGTGATGCAGCCTCTGCGAGGAAAGGCTCCCCGCGCAATGATCGTGAGCGGCCAACTTAGAGCATGGCCCGCTTCGCCGCCCAGGCGATCAAGCGCATTGAGGCAGCGCAGGCGCAAGAAAAGACCAGCCCGGCGAACCGTTAATTGGTGCGCCGGGCCGTTTGAAATGGATCCCTGACGTGGCCGAATTTAGAACCGCTTTGACGGACGTGACCATCGCCGCTTGACGACCTCAATGCGGAGTCAACGCTGCAGCCCAAGCTTTCGACGCATTTCGTCGGCCATGCGTTGGCGCTCTGCGTGCTGCTTGCGCAGTGAGCTTTCATCGTGGATGAGGCCAGTTTGAGGATCGAGGATGACCCAGTCAGGATGATCCGAGATGAGAAACTTCTGGACCTGCAAAACGAAATCGAGACCTGCGTGCGTGTCCACAAGAATGCCTCCATCGTCTCCGATGTAGAAGGTCAGCGACCCTCCATCGGGTGTGAGCCAGGCAAGTTGGTCGCCATTGAGTCCGACACCGGGAAGCTTGCTCAGGACCGAGTGAACTCGGTCCACGCTGTCCTTGATGAGGTCCCTGTCGGCCAACTCGCCTACTGGAACGGGAAACGCATGAGCGGTGGAAAGCCGTACTCGTTGAAGGTGGTAATCGTGGCCCATCTTCTGCCCTCGGTCGTCTCCCGCTACCGGACCGTCCAAAGAACGATGAGGCAGGGAGGGGTTCTAAACCAAGGAACGCCATATACGAAAAGCCCCGGCGAACCGGGGCTTTCTTAAGGTTGCTCCCTGAGTAGGACTCGAACCTACGACCCGGCGATTAACAGTCGCCTGCTCTACCAGCTGAGCTATCAGGGAATATGGGGTGCTTTCGAGGCCGCGGCTTGTAGGGTGGACGACCCTGCATGTCAACCTTTGTAGATCCGCTTTCGAATGTGTCTCCGTCGACTCCCCTCGATGGAGCCGCGATCACTGAGGCTGAGCGCCGGCTCACTACCATTCCTTGGGCATCGCTCGACGGCTTAGGTTCTCTTCTCGACGTTCCCTTGACCGAGGTTCTCAACGGGCAAAGTGCTGAGCGAGTTCTCGACCGATTCTTACGCGCCCACAAAGACTTCACAGCCATTCAGCGCACCGTCTGCGCCGAGTCGATTTTCGGGGTAGGGCTCTGGCGCCGCCGCCTTCGCTGGCATTGCGACGGCAACGCGGTGCAGCTGCTCGCGGTACTGGCTGGTCACTTGGGTGGCTACGCCGATGCGGCGCGAGTGCTGCAGGTTTCGCTCCCTTCACTTCGACCCACGCCTTCACTATTTCAAGAACGCTTCTCATTTCCCGATTGGGTCGCACAACATCTTCAAACTCGTTTTGGAAACAGAAGCAGCACTGGCAGCCGAAGCATTCAACCGACCTGGGCCCATCTGTTTGCGAGCCCGTGGTTCAAGAGAAGAATTGCAACGCGCACTGGCCGCTCGCGGCATTGAGACGACATTGGGCCGTTGGTCGTCTCAGGCGCTGGTCGTCACCACTCAAAGGCCCAATCTGCTCGGTTTGGGCCCAGAATTCATCGGCTGCTTCGAAGTGCAAGACGAAGGCAGCCAGCTCATCAGTCAACTCCTCGAAGTCGAACCCGGAGACGAAGTCTTAGACCTCTGCGCCGGAGCGGGCGGTAAGTCACTGCACCTCGCTACCTTGGTGGGCTCGACCGGAACAATTCACGCGACCGATATCGACCTCGCCCGCCTCGAACGGTTGCGTACGCGCGCTTCTCAAGCCAACGCCCGGGTATTGATTCATGGCCGCCGAGCCCCTGAGTCACTTCGCGTGTCGCGCGTGCTCATCGACGCGCCTTGTTCAGAATTGGGAACACTTCGTCGCGGGCCAGATCTCCGCTGGCGACTGCAGCCATCCCTCGTCAATGAAATGGTCGTAACTCAACTCGAGCTGATCACCACCGGCCTAACCCATCTGACTCCCGGAGGTCGACTGGCCTATGCCACCTGCACCTTCACCCGCGAAGAGAATGAAAACCTGGTCGATGCAGTGTTGGCAGCGCACCCGCACCTGCGACTCCATCGCCCCCAACTTCCAGCCGAAGTGCTCGATTCGCGTGGCTGTTTATTCGTGACCCCACATCGCCATGGCACAGATGTTTTCTTTGGCGCGGTTTTCAGCTCGCCCATGAAGTAAAAGGGACGGGTGAGTTTGCTGCGGCCACCTCCGCTTCACCCTGGCGACCAAGTCGCCGTCGTGGCCCCCGCTGGCCCGTTTGGGCGTTCGATTTTTGAAAAGGGACTGAGCGTCTTAGCCAGTCGTTACCAACCGGTTTTTACCGAGCGTCTTTTTGAAAGCCATCGCTACCTCGCGGGGAAAGATGAATCGCGAGCAGTCGAACTGCAAAAGGCCTTCGACGATGAGCACATTCGCGCCGTCTTCACTGCGCGAGGTGGCTATGGCTCCATGCGGTTGTTGCCTCAGCTGCGGCTTACGACTCCGAAGCTTTTGGTCGGTTTTTCAGACGTGACTGCGCTTCACCTTGCAGTACAGCGCCAAGGGTGGTGCTCGGTGCACGGCCCCGTGCTCACGCAACTGGGTACGCAACCTCCAGAAGTGATCGAACGATTCTTTCAGGTTCTCGAAGGTCAACCTGTGGCTCCCTTGTCAGGCCGGCGCACCATTTGGCCTGGCATCGCAGAAGGCCCGCTTTTAGGAGGAAATCTTTCAGTCTTAACTCGCCTCATCGGCACCCCGTGGTTTCCCGAACTCAGCGGTTGCGTATTGCTTCTTGAAGATGTGGGTGAGCGGCCCTACCGAATTGATCGCATGTGGACTCACCTCAAACTCGCCGGCGTATTGGCGGGTGTACGAGGCATCGTTTTAGGTGACTTCACAGCCTGTGATGAAAGCGGCGGTGACTTCGCGCTTCCCGACGTCCTCGACGACTTGACTGCCGAACTCAAAGTGCCGTGCGCTGCTGGTTTCCAAATTGGTCACGGCGCAATCAATATGCCCTTGATGCTCGGTTCATCAGTGCGACTTGATGCCGACAAAAAAACGCTGAGTTCAGGTTCACCGTGACGCTCAACGAGCTGCTTGTTCACGGAATCGAACAGAGCGTCTACCCGTTGGCTCGGCTCGAAGTTTTTCACCATGGCCGTCACACTTTGTCCTTAGGGAATGCAAACCCTGCCTGCGTCTTTGATTTGGCCTCCATCACCAAAGTGATGGCCACCACGGCACTGATGTTGAACTGCAAGTTGCCGCTTCAAACGAAGCTCGCGGAATTTTTCCCCGATGTCAGTACAGACGCTTCGTTGGAAGACCTGCTTTTTCATCGCAGCGGGTTGCCGGCTTTCCTCCCGTATTTTGCAGAGGAAATAACCGCGCACCCTCAATTGCTTGAGCAACCAGAGCCACAATTGCGAGGGCTGGTGCGAAACGCGGTATTAACGAGAGTCAAACGCACTCCCGCTCAACACCCGATTGGGCTTCAAGCGGTGTACAGCGACCTTGGTTTTATTCTCTTGGGAGCGGCTCTCGAAGCGGTCATGGAGACTCCGCTCGATGAACTTTTCATCGAAAAGATTGCTCGCCCACTTCACCTCGACGCTCACTTTCGGAGGCTCTCTTCGAACCTTCCAGTGCCTTCAGACTACGCTCCGACCGGCACGACGCGGCCCCGAGAGCCCGCCCCTGGCCAAGAAAACCTGTGGAGCACTCCCTCGCGAGCCACTCAGCTGTCCGAGGTTGATGACGACAACGCATGGTGCCTTGATGGCGTTTCCGGGCACGCGGGGCTTTTCGGTACCGCCCTTGATGTCGCTCGCTTTGGCCAAGCCATTTTAGAAGAACGGTGGACACCTCCGAAACCGTGGGCACCCGATTCGACGGTTCAAAACAGCACTCGAGCGCTTGGGTTTGATACGCCTTCAGCTGAGGGTGCCTCCTGTGGGGCCCGCTTCGGCCGCGCTGGGCCTCGAGGCGCCATCGGGCACTTGGGTTTCACCGGCACCAGTGTGTGGATTGATTTTGATCGCCAATTGGTCGTGGCATTGCTGACGAATCGAGTAGCGCTGGGTCG